>NZ_OZ061252.1:0-8503 GCF_964062635.1 Pediococcus ethanolidurans | reverse complement strand
AATCACACCTCCACAACTATTATATAAAATCAACGATTGCTTATCAACGATCACAATTAAAAACCTCGTTGATAAACAGACAAAACCTCGTTGATAAACAGACAAAACCTCGTTGATAAACAGACAAAACCTCGTTGATAAACAGACAAAACCTCGTTGATAAACTTCTATAAGCCTTGGGAGAGTAAGGCTCAAGAGGGGTCTAAAAGAGGTTTAAAAGAGGTTTATAAAAGAGGTATATAAGAGGCACTACTGTACGAGATCAAAACCTAGAATCAAAAAACACAAAGGAGTGAGCCAAAAACCAGCTCACATTAAACTCCACTCGCTACGCTTCTTGCGCCTCACTTCGTTCGTTGCCTAAAAAGGGGTGGCAAGCCACATTAATTCGGGCGCTGACGCCCCGAACCCCGTCCAAGCTGAGCCAGCTTGACCGCTTTTTCACTCGCCGTTAGGCAGGAAAGCAAAGTTTTATAGAAACTTTGGCTTTCGCCAATTCAGTGTTAAGACTGGTTTAGAGCTGTCAATTCCTTATGCTCCCACGCTACCATTGACAGCAAATAGTTAGCTTTTCTAAAACTTGATAAAGATTTAACTGCTATGTTCGTTTTTTAGGGCCTTATTTTTCGTTTCTAGCAATTTTAAGACTATTCATATACATTTATACCAAAGCAAAACAAAAAGCCCTCAGCAGGCTCTTAGAGGGCTAAATAACGAAGCCAGGACGATTAATAATATCTTCTTGTCTTTTTTGCAAAATATAAGTGTATAAGGAATCATACAAGTTCTTTTTGATCTCGTCAGGTTCATTGACAGAAGCTTCAAACAATTCTTGAATATCAACTTGCCATGGATCAGCAAGCATTTCATCAATTGGTTTTAATACTTTCTTTTCGTCAATCTTAATTACTCCTAACATCAAAATAATAATTTCAGTTCAGATACACAGTTCTTACAGTTAGTTATTCAAAATTTGTCACCAAGGTTATAAAGATTCTCTGCACAAACCACTTAAAAATTTTTGGCTTAAAACAGTATAACCTGAAACACTTTTTAAGTATTTAAACCATAACAATCTTAGTTAGGTGCAAACATAAATTGAATTAAAAATACAGTCAATTCAACAACAGCAGAAATTGATTTTATGGTTATCAGCAGACCGAGTGAAACGAGGTCAATGCGCACTTACACCCTTGACACTTGTCAAGGGTAGATTTAATACCCATCGAAATGGGTATTATTTGTATTAGAAGGCTAGCGCCAACTATAAAAAACCTAGAGTAAACCCTCAAAAACCTAGAACTGAATATCAAGATTGATCAATCACATTGCGAAGGATCCAATGACTATAAGCAAGACGAGCACTGGGAGTTATCACCCAGGGGTGATTAATTTCAAAAATTTGAATTTCAGTTGCTAAGTAAAGTGGCGTCTTACCATGATTAAAAGCAAAAACGGGTTGCGGAAAATCAGGCTTACTAGCAACTTGATGAACACTTTGACGAGAGTTCATCTGCCAACGAATTTTTAAATCTTCACGCGACAATAATTGCGGCAGCTGTGTTTTTTCAAGTTGAGCTTGTTGCTGCAACTTTTGTGTAAAGGCTTGTTTAGTCTTGTTTTGATGCCAATCATCAAAAAGATCATACTTGTTTGATTTAAAATCTAAATCCATAAAGCCAGCCTCCTAACCAAAATCAATTTTATCCAGCATCGTTTCAGTACTAGCCTGGTCTAAGCCTAAATAAGCTAAAGTCATTGCTTCACTGGAATGATTGAGCAAATTCATGACCAAACCAATATTATAATTAGATTGTGTGTAGACGCGATAAGCCCCGGTTTTGCGCATTGTGTGGGTCCCTAGATAATTAATGCCTAACAGATCACCAACCTTACTCATAATTTTGTAGAACTGTTTTTCCGTGATATGGCGCTCAGGGTGTTGAATGGAAGGAAAGAGCCACTCAGAGGCTAGTCTATGATCAAGTAGCCATTGACGGTACAATAAGAGCTCTGTTTGAACAGGTTTAAGGTACAAGGTATTAGGTTTACCAGTTTTTCGGTCGTGAATAAACGCATTTTGTTTAATAGAACCGTCCGGATTAAAAATATCGGCCTGTTTTAAGCGCATGACATCACTGACTCGCAGCAGTGTCGCTTTGCCAACTTGAAAAACTGTATAGTTACGCCGGCCAGCTTTAAAGTTGTTGAGTAAGGTATCTTGAACCTCTTTGAGAACGTTTGAATCTTTGATGGGTAAGACAACTTGTTGCATAGTTTTAGCTCCTTAAAAAATTGATTTTTAGTACAAATTAAAGTACAATATTAAGTACAATGAAAGGGTGGTAAATATGACATTAGCACTAACACAGAGCGATTTTCGCGCTAACCTAAAAAAATATTTAGATCAAGTTAATGACGAAGACGAAACCGTTTATATTGCTCGTTCAAATAGTCGCGCAGTAGCCATCGTTTCACAAGAAAAAATGGACTGGCTAGAAAGAGCATTAAAAGCTAAAGAAGGTTCGTTAGAATATGCAATTGCACGTGATCAGTTAATTAAACGCCATGTTTTACCTGACGATGAAATTGTTGAATCAGATGATGATTATTGGGGCCAGTTTAAATAATGAAAAAACTAAGATTTAAACCACGTGCAACCTTTAATGCTGATCTAAAACGGTTAGCCAGTTTAGACAAATCTATTATTGATGAAGTTCGAGCAGCCATTGACCTGTTGCTTGAGCAACAACAATTACCACCAGAATTTGAGGATCATGAACTTAATCGGCGAATGAGCGGGTATAATGAATTTCACTTACGAGATACCCCGAAAAACAAAATACCAAGCGAAACTAACGATGTCCTGGTGGTTTATACGATTGATAAAGATGAACTAGTCTTAATTGGAATTCGAGTCGGATCGCATGATCGTTTATTTCCTGGTCAAAATCGTTCTAAAAGGTATCGAAAAAATAACGAATAAAAGAAGCTATTTCTGGTATATAAAAATAAATAACCCCTAATATCTACATTATAGATATTAGGGGTTATTCTTTCAACGTTTTCGAGGGGGTATTTGTATATTATAGTCCCTTTTAGTTATATTGAATTTAAAATGCGTTGTATTTAAAACGAATAGAATAGATGATAGCAAATATAATAATAACCAAAGCTACACTAAACAAAATAGACCTTGAGCACTGTCTCCCAAACCCAGCCATTGTTTTCTAAGGATTGAGTCTTTTGGATTTTGTGCATCTATCAACTCCTTAAAGCCTCCTAGGGCGTCTAATAGCCCAGCGGGCTATAAAATGCTCTACGTCGATTTACCGTTGACAGATAGTTGAATAGCTCACTGTTAGCTAAAATATCGTTAAATGAAAAATGGAATATTTTATGGTAGAATGAATTGTCTGATGGGAAATGGAGTATTTTATGAAAAAAAATTACGTAACCGCTATAATCCCTGCTCATAATGAAGCATTAGTGATCAAAGATTGTATCACTTCTTTAATCACTAATGGATGTGATGAAATTATTGTGGCTAATGATAATAGTTCTGATGAAACATATAAGATATGTCTTGAATCCAATGTAACTGTTTTTAACACAGTTAATAATAAAGGTCGTAAGGCTGGAGCTATTAATCAAGCTCTAAAAAACTATTTGAATCCAATTGTTGATAGTTATAATCATTATATTCTAATTGTTGATGCTGATACTGTAATTTCTGAACAATGGCTTACTAAATCTAGAAATTTAATTGATTCTAATGAATTTGATGCTGTTGGATCGATATTTCATGCTGATAATAATGTGGGATATTTACGGTACATGCAATATTTAGAATGGGAACGATACGCTTCTCAAATATCTGGTTTACAAAAGGTATTTGTACTTACTGGAACAGCCTCTTTGATTCGGTTGAGTAAACTTCATGATGTTTATAAAAAAAATGGTTTTTTTTATGATGAAAATTGCATTACAGAAGATTTTGCTATGACAATTGATCTTAAAGAAGTAGGGACTAGAATGATTTCTCCTGCATCAGTCAATTGTAAAACTGAAACTATGCCTTCTGTTAAATTATTATTTTTGCAAAGAAGACGATGGTATTTAGGTGCTATGCAACAAGTATTTAGTCGTAAATTAACTAAAGTAACATCATTCTATTTATTTCAACAACTTATGTTATCTATTTCGGTAATAACATTTAGTTTAGTATTGCTTGCCGATGGATATTTATTAGCTGAACATCAAATGAAAATAAATCTATTTTGGTTATTTATTTTGTTTTTATTTATTTTTGAAAGAGTTTATACTGTTTGGAATTTGGGCTGGAAAGCACGATTTGTAGCCTTATTTTTATTACCCGAGTTACTTTACGCATATATTTTACAGATATCTTACGTAGCAGCCATGTTACAATTTTTAACACATTCCAAAGGGACATGGAATCATATTTAATATAAAAGGAGAAACATTATGTATACACCTAGTGTTCATAAAGTTGGAATCTTGACAGGAGCTTTAGGATTCACAATAAAGTCGTTAGCTGTTGTGGTTGTTGCTTTTGCATTTATAGGAATTGGAAATATAATTATTCGTAAAATGAAATCAAAAAATGATTTGTGGAAATAACTTTCTCAATTGTATTCTCAAAAAATTGTTAACGTAATCCATATTATACGAAGTGAAAAGCGCTATCCTTGAAATCATTAGGTGGGCCTAGAATAAAAAGTGTACAAGTTAAATAGAGACTCTGATTTAGTATAATTAAGGAAGTAAATTGGAGGATCAAATAATGAAGAAGCACAGTTATGACAAGGAATTTAAGGAACAGGCCGTTCAGTATTACTTAGATAACAAGGATCACATGACCATGAATGAAATAAGTAAGAATCTAGGTATTGGGGCTAGTACATTACATAAATGGATTAAGCTGTTTACTGAGACTGGGGAGTTTGGCCGTGGCTCTGGTAATTTTGCCAGCGATAAGGACAAGGAGATTGCACGACTAAAGCGTCAACTTCGTGACGCTGAAGGAGCGATCGAAGTGTTAAAAAAATCAATCGGGATTCTGAGCAAGTAACTACCGAAAAGGTATACCAAGAAATGGACGTTCAGCACGCTTTGGAATCCCACCCTTCCATCAATGGTATGTGTGATTATGTTGGAATCTCAAGAAGTGGTTACTATCAACGAGAAAAGCGTCATAATCACCAATCACCGCGAAAGCTTCGGAAGAAGTTTATTCAAGGTGAAATTAAAGCAATTTGGCTCAAAAGCCTTTGTATTTACGGTGCCGGCAAAATCACCCAAGAACTTCGCTCAAAAGAATATAAGATCGCTGAACGAACTGTTGGTAAGTATATGCGTGAACTTGGCATTCACGCCGTTTACCTAACCCCTTGGACGACTACCACTCGCAATTCTAAGTTTGATAAACAGCTAATAAATATTTTAGACGAGCAGTTCAATCCATTGCGACCAAACGCCGTTTGGTGCATTGACACCACTTATATTCCAGTTCATGACGGATTCGTTTATTTAACCAGTATTATGGACTTGTACTCCCGACGGATCATTGGTTGAGACTTATCTGAAACCTTGGAGGTATCGAATGTCATCCCACTTATTGAAAAGACTAAGCACAGTCGCCATATTAGCAAGCCATTAATCATGCACAGTGATCGTGGTAGTCAGTTTACGTCTGAAGCTTACAATCAAGTTACAGCTAACATGACATTAAGAACGTGTTTAGAATCTTTTCAAGAGTATTCGCAGGAAGGCTAAGCTAATCATCATCTTACTGGTGTTCAGCTTTCGCTCACAATTGCGCCAGAGGCGCCGATATTTTCCTAGCCAGCTAAAACTGCGTTCGATAACCCAGCGTTGCGGGGTCACTTGACCGTGCCTAAGGTCACTCTGTTTAGCAATAATGACTTCAGCGTTAATCATTGCCTGAACTGATTGAGCAAAGTTGTTACCAGTATAACCACCATCGGCCATTACTCGTTGAACCAGGTCAAACTGTGATTTGTTTAACGCCAGTAGCGCATTGGCGCCATCACGCTCAGAAACATTGGCGGTTGTCACATGGACTGCCATCGGCAGCCCATTGATATCTACAGCAAGATGGCGCTTAATCCCACTCACCTTTTTACCACCATCGTAGCCGCTACTTTCAGCAGGATCGGTATTCTTGACACTTTGAGCATCTAGAATGATGAACGATGTATAAACTGAACGCTTCTGAGCCAACCGATGTTGGCTGACAATTTTTTTAAAACCTTATCCAGAGGAGTGATACCAGCAGGAGATGGCGTTTTAGTCCAAAGTAACCAGTAATAATAGACGGTTTCCCATTTAGGAAAATCACTGGGTAAATCGCGCCAAACGCACCCATTTTTCAAGGTATAAAGCAGGGCACAAAAGATATCATATAAATCAACCTTTCTTGGCTTAGTCCGCTTACGTATGCCTTCTAGATCCGTCCGGATTAGTTCAAATTGTTCACGAGAGATGTCGCTACTATAATGGTGTGCAAAGCTTTTCATGGATTAAAAACTCCTGTTTTTGATCTAATTTAACTAAAATCAAATCGAATGTCAAAGTATCCAAACACGTTCTAAGCTATTCAAAGAAAGCTTATCCTTGGGATAATGCCTGCATTGAGTCGTTTCATGCCTTGATTAAGCGTGAATGGATAAATCGGTTTAAAATCCATTCATACTCCGAAGCTAAACGACTAGTTTTTCAGTACATTGAAACGTTTTACAACACAGTTAGAATTCACAGTCACTGTGGATTCAAATCACCAAAGCAACTTGAAGATGAGTATCAAACTCAAATTCAAAATTTAGTCGTGGCATAGGACAAAAAAGTCTCTATTTAAATTGTCTATTTTATTGACAGGGGACCAAATAATTAATTTCGAAAATAAATTTAGAATTTAGCTTAATATTACCAAAAATGCCACCAATTTTTATGGGCTTTATCTTTAGGTGTATCTTTTTGTATATTACCAGATTGAGGTACGCTTTTTTTACCTTGATTGTCATTTCTATCCTTATTTTGAATAGAGTCATTTTCAGTTGATTGAACTTTTTGATTGGATCTAGACGTTCCAACAAATTCACTTGATTTTTGCACATGTTCTTTTAATTGGCGATTTTCTGCTACTATTGCTAATTGTAATTGTTGCTGCTGATCTATCAGTTTTGTTAGATGATCTAGTTGGCGGTCTTTGCTACTTATTTGTTGGTCTTTGGTAGCAAGTTGTTTGTCACGTTGAGACTTTAAATCTTCTACTTCTCTTCTAAGAGTAGCAACCAGATCATTATTTTCTTTGCTAGTCTTTGTTGCTTTTTTGCTACCTGTTTGTTGGTTCTTTGCTACCAAAGGCTTTGCTACCTTGTCTCTAATAATCCTTTCAGCTGTAAGGCTAATCATGTTTGCACCCTGACTATCTTTTTGCTGGTTCTTTGCTGGTAGTCTTTGGTAGTGATATTGAATAGTCTGTTTAGAGACATTCAATTCATCAGCAAGTTCTCTAATAGTTTTAGGCATGATTTCCAAACCCCTTTTGGAGTTCAGCAAGTGCTTCTTTTCGTGCTTGATCTCTTATTTTTTTATCGTGCTCGGCCTGTTTATCAGCCAATGCTTGTTTCTCAGTAGAGCCTAAAGTTAGCCCCTTAACCTTGTCAATGGCGCGCCATTTTTCCTGTTCTGTTAATTCACCATTATGCTGAATGTTAAAGAGTTTTTGACGTTCATCTTGAAATTGACCTTGTGAGAAGTCGTTAGCGTCTTTCTTTTCAGGCTTCCAAGTAAAAGAATACCCAATCACTGGTTTCCCGCGGCCTTTACCATATTTCTTTCGAACAGTTAGGCCTCTAAAAAGAGGGGTCAATTCTTCTCTGATTGGTTTAAGAACGTATCTATCAACGTCTCCCGGTTTTTTCCAATAACTTTTAGGAATATCAAGTAACTCAAAAAAATCTTCTTTTGATAAAAAAGCATAACCGGTTGTTCTGAAACCTTTTAACAATCTAAAAGCGGTTTTAGCATAACTGCTTCGAAGATCTCTAAATTCCGCTAAAGCATATCTAACCCACGTGTCTAAATTATTAAGAAGTGGCAAAGCATCTTTATATACTTCAATATCTATATAAGGTGAATCAGCTTCACCAACAATTCTGAATTTAGTAAACATAACAAACATTTCCCTATTTAATCCAGATTTACTACGTCTTCCAAAATGAAGTCCCATTAACTTTTCATAAGTTCTTTGAATATCATCTTCAAAGCGATTATTTGCAGTCGGTTTATAGTTGCTCAAATCTTTAAGTTGTTCAAAAGAAAATCTAACTGTCTGATCTCCCTTATCACGCATACGAGAAATAATTGAAAAAAATAGATTCATTTCAATAGGGGTGAATTTACGTAACGGAATGGTATTAAGTTCAGGATCATATTTTATAAGTTCATTGCTCAT
>NZ_OZ061251.1:0-55735 GCF_964062635.1 Pediococcus ethanolidurans | reverse complement strand
ATTAGAACGCCAATGTCCTGATGATCCTTCTCAACTCGGTACTTAGCATTTAAGATAATGCCAATGAACCGGCGCATTTGTTGTGGAGTTCGGCACCAGAAGCTAAGTAATTGCACGGCTTCGGGTTCTAAGAAAACGGGGAGCCCACTGTCTTCATCAGTTAAGAAGTCATTAGCATGGTTCACCAAATCCTTGTTTTGCTTTTCTAGTTCTGCTGGTGAGAATTGGGCTGTGGAAAAGTCCAACTTTTGAGTATCTATATTATATCTATTAGTATCTATATTATTAGTATAGTCTAGATCTTGTCTCTTTTTGAGAAGTCCGCTTGTACCAAGAGATTCAGACGTATCAGAAACGGTATCATACGGGTTTCTCTTTTTGAGAAGTCCGCTTGTACCAAGGGGTTCAACGGTATCATACGGGTTTCTCTTTTTGAGAAGTCCGCTTGTACCAAGGGGTTTAGGCGATTTTATTGGCTCTCGCTTAATATAAACGTCTTTTGCTGTTACTTCCAAATCTGCCAAATATAATCTATTTGGTTCGTTTTTGCCTGATCTTGGATTAAAACCCATATGTTTTTGATACAAAAGGTTTGCGTCCATTAATTCGTGTTTAATCTTATTGATTTTATTATTTGACCAGTTTCGTAAATCTTTTAGTTCATTGTTTGTGTATATGAAATATACGTTGTTATTTTCGTCAACCCAATTATTGCTTAGTGAGTAACTTAGACGATCGCGTAATACCGAATAAAGTAAAATGGCACTATCGCTAAGATCCTTATATTTTTCTCCTTGGAGTAAGATCTGCGGCAAAGCGTAGAACTTTACTTCATAGGCTCTTTTAGCATTTGTAAAGTTAAAGTTTGATTGATCCATAATAAAAGCTCCCTTTCTTAACTGACACAGGCCGTCTTAAAAGAGAGTTGCTAAAACATCTGACTTGTTTTAAAATACAAATCTGATATGCTTTAACTGAATTACAAAGCGAACATTGGACGTGATCGGCTTTGTAAATTCACCGGCATGTGTCTATTCGGGTTGCCTATACGGCAACTTTTTTAATTTCTAACAACAAAAATGGACTAAATAGCATTGGTTAGCTACTTAGTCCATTGGATTTAATTTGTTTTTAACTATCCTTCACTTGTCCCATAGGACTGGTTTGCGGTATAATTAACCTACAAATTAAGAACAATGTTCAGACGATTTTAACTTGGCGGTCTAAATTGTCTGAATCTAAGTAGCTCTCTATTAGCTACTTGTTAAACCTAAAATCCCCGATTCCTCGTGAATCGGGGATTTTTCTGTTTAGCTTGATCTCTTTATTTGGTTGTCAAATTAATCTTAGTCTAGCATAGCGCTTACTTACAGGCAACCGTATTTGGTTCAGTGCACTTTACTAGCTTTTACCTAAGCGCAAATTAATCAAACAAATAAATTGTGCATTTGCTTGTTTGATTAATTATTTATTTAATTACTAAATTGCATCTATGATTGAAGCTAAGAATTCTGAACGATTTTTAAATCCGTTTTTTCGGGCAGCCGTATCCATTTTTTTTAGTTGGCTTTCAGTAATTGAGAAGGTAACTGATCGCTTACGCTCTACTTCCTTTCGGCTGATATTTTTCAAAAATGCGACTGCATCTTTCTTGTTGTCTTTCAATGTAGTTTCGTAACTTTCTCTCATTTCTTCGTCTTTTTTATGATTGAATGAATCTAAACTCATAATCTAACTCTCCTTACTTGGTTTTATTTGCTAATTCTTGAAAAAGATGATCGGCGTGTTCTATGAACTTTTGATTTTGCTTTAAAATGGATTCATCATGATTGGCTAATTCAAATATTGAAGCGTGCCTTGCAGTAGCTTTATTAAAGAGCTCTCTTTCAGGAAATATAGTTGCGACTGTTTCATCGCCTTCTATGTGTTTTAGCAAATCGCGAGACATGCTTGTATTATGTCTAATCATATTACCTATAAAGAAAAGCTTTGCGTCAACGTAAGTTTCGCCAGTTCGATAATCAAAAAGTGATTTTCTGAATTTTTCGAGTCGTGTTTCTAGGTCAAACTTGGCATTGTAGCCATGTTCACTGGGTGTAATGGGACTAAGCAGGTAATTACTGATAGCAATAGCGTTTTTAGTGATGGTGCTAAAATCTGGGTGCGTATCAATTAAGATATAGTCATAGTCGGTTAAGCTTAATGAATCGGAGTTGTTTTTAAACCACATGAACAACATCATTTCTTTGTTACTGTTATTTTCTAGATAACTTCCTAAAACATCTAGGTCTATAAAACCGGCTATTAAATCTAGATTCGGTCCGACACTGTCAATTTTTACTTTTTGAGCATTGTCATTTTCTTTAAATGCTTCAGCGATGGTATTGTTTCGTCGTGTCTTTTCAAAAACGGTTGTTAAATTGCACTGATGGTCTAAATCGATTAATAGAACCTTCTTACCATGTTTGGCTAACCAATCACCATAATTTAAAGTCAAGGTTGTTTTACCAACACCACCCTTGATAGCAGTAAAAGTAATAATCTTCATCTTGATACCTCCTTCATCTAGCTTAATTATATCATTAGCAGACAAACAAATAAACAATTTATTAAATAATTAATTCAATGGCTTTGGCCGGCTTAATCACGTACTTCGGCAATATCAACATCACTCATTCTCGGCTGATAAGGCTTAAACTAGTCTGATATGCTTAACACTTCTTTACTGTATATTGATTTAAGTGTACACCGTCAGGCTTTTTTACTGTCTAAATTTAACTAGCACCACGCGTATGAGTATTATAATTGGGTAGATTGTAAAATTAATCCGAACGCTGTTCGGACAAAAAAGATCAGCTTCCTTTAGAACGTGTTTGGATACTTTGACATTCGATTTGATTTTAGTTAAATTAGATCAAAAACAGGAGTTTTTAATCCATGAAAAGCTTTGCACACCATTATAGTAGCGACATCTCTCGTGAACAATTTGAACTAATCCGGACAGATCTAGAAGGCATACGTAAGCGGACTAAGCCAAGAAAGGTTGATTTATATGATATCTTTTGTGCCCTGCTTTATACCTTGAAAAATGGGTGCGTTTGGCGCGATTTACCCAGCGATTTTCCTAAATGGGAAACCGTTTATTATTACTGGTTACTTTGGACTAAAACGCCATCTCCTGCTGGTATCACTCCTCTGGATAAGGTTTTAAAAAAATTGTCAGCCAACATCGGTTGGCTCAGAAGCGTTCAGTTTATACATCGTTCATCATTCTAGATGCTCAAAGTGTCAAGAATACCGATCCTGCTGAAAGTAGCGGCTACGATGGTGGTAAAAAGGTGAGTGGGATTAAGCGCCATCTTGCTGTAGATATCAATGGGCTGCCGATGGCAGTCCATGTGACAACCGCCAATGTTTCTGAGCGTGATGGCGCCAATGCGCTACTGGCGTTAAACAAATCACAGTTTGACCTGGTTCAACGAGTAATGGCCGATGGTGGTTATACTGGTAACAACTTTGCTCAATCAGTTCAGGCAATGATTAACGCTGAAGTCATTATTGCTAAACAGAGTGACCTTAGGCACGGTCAAGTGACCCCGCAACGCTGGGTTATCGAACGCAGTTTTAGCTGGCTAGGAAAATATCGGCGCTTCTGGCGCAATTGTGAGCGAAAGCTGAACACCAGTAAGATGATGATTAGCTTAGCCTTCCTGCGAATACTCTTGAAAAGATTCTAAACACATTCTAATGCAGCAAAGGCACAACAAAAAGCCGCTGAAGAGCAACAGAAGCAACAAGAACAGCAATTAGCTCAGCAACGACAACAACTCCAAGCCCTGCAAAACCAGCTGAAAGACGCTGACGACCAACTTAAAGAACGGAAACAACAACGAATTAAAGCCGCTCAACAGGAAATCGACCAAAACGACTTACTTGATAATAATGACCAACCAATTACAGTAAACGAAAATAACGTAGCTGAAATGGAACAAGAGCTCGACAGCTGGCGTCAAGAACAGCGTGCTGATTGGGAAAAAGACAAACAAAACCATCAAGATGAACTTGATAATCTAAACCAGGAGATAACTACTGCTCGTACTAAAAAGGCTGAATTATCAAGTACCAATCAACAATTAACCGCTCAAAATCAACAACTCCAGGCCACTAACAAAACAGTTCAGAATCAAATTGACGGTTACAAGAACCAATTAATTAATACGATTGTCGAAAATGACCCGACCCACAAGGTTGAGCAACCACTTCTCCAACCAAACGAGGTCGCCCAAGAAGTTCAAACTGATACTGGCCGGCAGCAACACTTCCGACAAACCCTTAAATATCTAATGGACACGGCTACTAAATCCCTACAAAAGATTAAAAATAAAGCCACCGAATTCATCAAACAAGTAACCAAAACTCTCACAACACCATCTACTAAAGAATTAAACCAACCAATATCAAACCTGCACAGCGCCCAACTTGACACAAACAGTATTCGACCCTCAAAACACCCCTTCGATTATCATAAAGAACGGCAACTTGAAAATGACCCTATTATCAAACTAAAAAAGGCCATACTACTGGCCAATAACCAACAATTACAACAAGCTGACAAGCAAATTGATGATGATTACCAATTATAAAAACTACTAATGTCCAATTATCCTAGAGAAGGCTAAAGTATGAGTAAAAGTTAACATATATAATCCCAGAATTAGCAAGAAATTTAGTATTTCAACATCTTTGTAATTTTACCTTCACGGTTCTAGTTAAAACTGGTTAGCACAACGCTAGACACTATGATGGCGCAGTTTTTAAACAAATAGATAGCATTGAATAGCATTACTAAGATAAGCCTAAAGCACAAGAAAAACAGCCTTATCCAACAACTAAAGACACAATTAATGAAGGCATGTGTGTTTTTAGAAAATAACTAAATTACGTTGGAAATACGGTAGTTTGGGCTTATAGGAGTAACTTTACAATACTTCTCTTAATTATGGCTTAACCGTTCATATCCTGCTTCCACGAATTCATTTAACATTTGAACATCATGAAACCATTTTTCGTCTTTTACAAACTTGTGGGCGCGATTCACTGCGAAAGAACCGTGAATTACATATCTAAATAAGGTTTCCGCTTCTTCTCTTGAAAGATGTGTTTTTTCAATTACAAGTGGTAGTACTTTCTCGCGCTCATTTATCATTATTCTGCCAATTATATATTCACTTAAATCTGGATCCATCAATAATTTTCGATACTTACCATTATCACCAATTCGCTGACATGCTGGTACTAATGATTCGTTGCTTTTTAAATAATTAAATGATTTATCCTTTCCCATAAAAAATGGTGAAGAATTGGTCTCAGTTAACAGCAATGCATCGTTAAGTACATCATTTAAGACATCAGTTGTTGAAGAGTAATGGATATAGAAGGTAGACCGGGTGATTTCAGCTTCACGACAAATACGTGCGATATTGACATGTGAAAATGAATCTTTATTGACTATGTTCAAGAAAGCGTCCTTAATTAATTTCAATGTATAGAGCGTACGTCTATCCGTTTTTCTGTTTTTCATCACGAATCCATCCTAAATACAGAAATGTTCAATAATATCTTTTTGGTCTGGGAACATTTTCAGTAACTTATCTTTCTTTGGTACTAGAATAGCACCATCACCTTTAGTAGGCATTTCAGTGCTAATCTGTGAAAAACCAACGCCCATATTATTAGTACATTCGATTGCAGTAAAAGTGCCCGGATCGACATAGAAGCCATGAACTTCGCCTTTTCTTTTGTTGAGTCCCAATGTAACTTTGTAATACTTCCCGTCTTGAGTAAAGCAGTGAACAATTGCAGCATCTCCGATGGAATACATCATTGATTGTCCATACTGAATTGCATGCAAATAAGATGGATGCCTTGAATCAATAGTCAGATACATTGGAAAGCTACCAGGTCTAAATCCTGGGTCTGCCATATAATTTGGATAAAATTGCTGCATCACTTTTTCTTGTTCTGCCTTTTGTTCAGGGGTCAATTTTGGTTTGGGTTTCCTTTTCGTCGGTCCTTGCGTTGTTGCACCATAGCTTTGACCAGATAAAATTTCCTTAAAAGCATCACTAATTGAAGCGGAATACCCGATACTACGATCAGCAATCAAGTCTGGAATATTTAGTTCTCCTTTATTAATCGTGATATAACGACTATTGCTAGTAGCAGCTACTAGTTGCATACTTGGTGCCTTGATCATTTGGTTGCGTGGACCAATTCCCAATTCAATGACTACTAATTTCTTATCTTGGTATTTTTGGATAAAGTTTTCAAACGCACTAACTTGCTTTTGATCAATTTGAAAGTTTGGATTAGCAGTAGTGTTAATTTTAAGTGGCGCACCGCATTTTTCACAAGTAGGAATATCAGCCTCGGTTAAAGTCCCTGCTTGATCTTTAGTGTAAAACTCATGGATTTTCTGAGCTAAATCAACTACACCATGTTGCTTAGGATGAGCACTGCAAATCCCTTTTAGCCAGTTTCCTTCAACTTCAAAGACATTGTCAAAACCAGCTAAGGAGAAATGATGGTCAGCATTTGAGGTCCAAGCAAAGTATGGCTTATCGCCAATAATGCCGTGCAAATCTTTCATATAGACGCTAGGTTGATATCTTTTACTGTAGTATTCAACCGTTCTAGCAATTACACGCCAATAGTCTAATTGACTTGGATATTGAAAGCTAAACGCAGCAATAAGATTCGGCAAGTGGTACTTATCAACCAAATCCCCTAAGACTTCCCTTAATTTTGCATCGCTAGCAAATAAATTTAATCCTTCAGAAATAGATAAACCATTGCTTGCAGTTACTAAAATTGCATCAGCATCGTTAATCCATTTTTTTGTTGTCTTAGCAGCTTCCTTAGTCATTTTGGTCCTCCTTAACTTTTATGCTTGCTTCTTTAAGAGCCTTATTAATATCCTCTCTAATCAATAAAGAACAATCTTGAATAGCCGGATTAGTTTGTACATCTCGTGGATTAATATTGATATAGAAAGAGTTAGGCATATATTGTGTCATTTCCCAGAAGGGTTCTTGAATAAACATTGGTGTCATACGGCCAACTCCCATTTCAAGAAAGAGCAACTTTTCACCACGATGAGCAGCCATAAATTGGTTCCATTTTTTATGTTCTTCGTAGTACTTTTGATCTTCCAAAAATTCCGGACCACGAACCCATGGCATAAGCGGTGCACCATCGACGTCACTTTTAGGAATTAACTTGCTTGGCAATCGGTGGTTTTCAATCTTACCGTACAAAACATCTAACATTCCCTTTGTCGGATACAGCTTACGATCATTCGTTGGCCGCGAACTCTGGAAATAATTCCACGAGCCTTGAATTTCACTAACCTGATCTTCGGGAAAGTACTTAGTAAAAAGCATATCTTGGTTAGTAGTGACGTAATGAGCTGATTTATTACCAATCAAAGTTTTTAAGTATTCATAAGTTGGCTTTTGTGGAGGAATTTCTATCATCATCTTGTATAATTCAAGATAAAATGCCCAATGCTCTTCTTCTGATTCAAAATGGTTATAGAATCCTTGAAATAATCCTTGAAAACCATACTTTTTCGCAAAATATTTCATATTATCCATATACAAGGGACTATCTTGATACCAGAAGTCCAGGGCAGTAGCTCTGGACATTCCACTTCCTGCACCAACAATAATAGCGTCTGCATCATTCACACGCTTAACTAATTCATCTATTTTGTTCATAACTACCTCACTAAAAAATACATACACTATGTTTTCAAATTTTAATAAAATTAAAACATGTCTTGAATAAGCGGTTAAGAACAGTTTCAAACAATATGACTAGTTGTAAACACAATTTCTATATTTGTAGTGAACTTTTCAACGCATAAAATCTAATATCAGCAATTAAATACCAAAATCTAAGAATACGTTACTGTTTTACCAAAGGACATTTAACATTCCCATATCGCACATCGTTTTAATAAAACTAGAATATATTAATATTTTCTGATATTTAAAGGATTCCCTATTTGTTGATACACCGACAATAAAGGTGCCTTATTTTGTAAACAACTGAAAGATGATAAAAGAATGATGAATTTGCTGAATTAATTTAAGCTTTTGATTATATAACTTTTGTGATAAATCGACGGGATATTCTTGTGGATTCAATTGACGTTTATATTCGCCCCATAAGTTATCTAGTTCTTTTCGAGCATACCTTCTTACATCAGTAAGATCGGGTTGATGATATATTAATTGTCCTTGTCTAAGAACGTGTTTGGATACTTTGACATTCGATTTGATTTTAGTTAAATTAGATCAAAAACAGGAGTTTTTAATCCATGAAAAGCTTTGCACACCATTATAGTAGCGACATCTCTCGTGAACAATTTGAACTAATCCGGACAGATCTAGAAGGCATACGTAAGCGGACTAAGCCAAGAAAGGTTGATTTATATGATATCTTTTGTGCCCTGCTTTATACCTTGAAAAATGGGTGCGTTTGGCGCGATTTACCCAGCGATTTTCCTAAATGGGAAACCGTTTATTATTACTGGTTACTTTGGACTAAAACGCCATCTCCTGCTGGTATCACTCCTCTGGATAAGGTTTTAAAAAAATTGTCAGCCAACATCGGTTGGCTCAGAAGCGTTCAGTTTATACATCGTTCATCATTCTAGATGCTCAAAGTGTCAAGAATACCGATCCTGCTGAAAGTAGCGGCTACGATGGTGGTAAAAAGGTGAGTGGGATTAAGCGCCATCTTGCTGTAGATATCAATGGGCTGCCGATGGCAGTCCATGTGACAACCGCCAATGTTTCTGAGCGTGATGGCGCCAATGCGCTACTGGCGTTAAACAAATCACAGTTTGACCTGGTTCAACGAGTAATGGCCGATGGTGGTTATACTGGTAACAACTTTGCTCAATCAGTTCAGGCAATGATTAACGCTGAAGTCATTATTGCTAAACAGAGTGACCTTAGGCACGGTCAAGTGACCCCGCAACGCTGGGTTATCGAACGCAGTTTTAGCTGGCTAGGAAAATATCGGCGCTTCTGGCGCAATTGTGAGCGAAAGCTGAACACCAGTAAGATGATGATTAGCTTAGCCTTCCTGCGAATACTCTTGAAAAGATTCTAAACACGTTCTTAGGGCGTTAAAGTAACGTCTCAAGGCTTTAGTCATTAAAGATTTAAGTTCTTCGTCATCCAGTGAGATTATGACGCCAATATCTTTACGATCCTTCTCAACTCGGTACTTAGCATTTAAGATAATACCAACGAAGCGACGCATCTGTTGCGGGGTACGGCACCAAAAACTAAGCAGTATTCATCATGTTACAGCACCCAAGTAAAAGCTACAGAAGATAAAAACATTCATCCTCAAAATATGTAACCTAGAAAAAAGGCCTCCAGTGTTAAACCGGGAGCCTTTTTTAGTATACCAATTTCTACTTCACATAAGGCGGCTTATCCCAAGTGACCCCCTCACTCCCTGATAAAACAACGATCCGTTATTTGTCCTTTGTGAAATTTGACGGGAGAGGAGTGGTCTAGATGAAAAATCCCCAAAAAATCAGTAAACTCACTTTGTGAATTTAACCGCCTAAACTCCTAGACCATTGCGCCAATCGTGCCTGACACCAGTCCAAAAAATCCCGTTCTGAAATCGTTGGTGTTCCCGTCAATAACTTTTTTGTGATGGGTTCCTCACCTAAAGCCGTCTCAATTAACCCAACCACTAAATAATCTGTCTGTTTCGTAACCCAATTTTGTGGTTTCGCCCCAAAGACTTTCGCCAAACTAAAAGCTTGATCCCGATTCATGGTAGTTAGACGTCCGGTAAAAGCAATCTCACAATCTCTTAAATCAAGCATTTTAAATCATCAACTTTCTTGATTCTAATGTTGGTTTTGACTTGACGGGTTATGGTTTTCCATTCAGTTTAGAGGGAGTGACGTTTTGAGCGCAGAATTGTTCCCTGGAAACAGCTATTTGAAATAACTGAACCAGAGTACAATTCTACTACTAAAAGTTTCCCCTTAGTTCGTCGGTCGTTAACGCCCGTCGCTTGTCTGTACAATTGCGGTATTGCTACCACCACTCATTATAAACCTACGTTTTCGGTTTAGCCTACTAAAAAACGCCCTAGAAGGCGTTGATGATACGTATTTATTTTTGTTCGATCACCAACTAATCAATGGCACCAAGCCGAAGCTTCGTTTTACCACCCGCGCCGTTAATGGTCGCGCTCACCATTCACCACCCAGCCGTACAGATAGCCTTGTTGTGGTATAGCCAGACTTATTGAAGTCGCCCTGGCAAACGTGTCCCCTTGGATTTAGACCCCAGCTTGTCCCCTAGGGCTTTAAAAATCGCACCGGCCATGATATGATAGTCATTAAACAATGATGACTTTTATGTGGCGCTCACCGATTCCCGTCGGTGGGTGTTTTTTTATGTTCTATTTTATGTAACCAATATTACTCGTTGTTTGTTGATAAATCAACATTTCTTTTTATGTATCCTTGTATCCTTGTATCCTTGTATATTCATATCCTTGTATCTAAGTATCCTTGTATCCTTGTATCTAAGTATATTAGGATACTTGCAGTCAATCTTAATTTAACGGCTTTTGATAAGAAATGTATCCTTGTATCCTTGTATCCTTGCATCTTTGTATGTTATCATCCTTGTATCCAAGTATCCTTGTATATTAGGATACTTAATTGGAGGTCAGTATAATGGGTAAAGTAATTACTTTTGGAAATTTTAAAGGTGGCACCGGTAAAACAACAAATGCCACGCTTGCATGCCTGGCACTAGCTCGTGCTGGTAAAAAAACGCTATTAATTGATTTCGATCCTCAAGCAAACGCTACAGATATTTACTTTAAAACCGCGGCTAATTTAGGCCACGATGATATTAAATTTAATCAAACCTTGCTTGCATCAATCCAAGAAGAGGACTTATCAAGATCGTTGGTTACTTTGGATAAAAACATTGACTTTATTCCATCAAGCGCAGATTTTTCATTGTACCCACGGATTATGGAAAAAAAGTTTAAAAATAATTATAAAGATAGAGTTACATATTTTAGCAAGCTACTTGCTTCACTAAAAGAAAAATATGATTTTGTGGTATTTGATTTGCCACCGACTATTTCCTTAATTTCTGATAGCGCCTTATACGCTTCAGATTGGGTTCTGATTATCCTTCAAACTCAAGAGCACAGTCTTCAGGGTGCCGAATCGTTTCTAAAATATATACAGGAACAGGTAATCGATGAATACGAAGCACCTAGTTTGAATTTACTCGGTATACTTCCTGTGCTATTAAAGAATGGGGCGCCTGTTGATCACAGCACATTAGAAGTAGCAGAAGAAGAATTTGGGAAAGAAAACATGTTAAAAACCCTAATTCGTAATATGGAAAGAATCAAAAGATATTCAATCAGAGGTGTATTTCTAAAAGATCAGTTCGATAAAAAAATAATTAGATTATACGATTCTGTGGCACAAGAAATTATTGAAAGGGCGGACTAGCATGGTGGAACTTTTACACAATCCTAACTCAAATAAAAGCAAAATAATTCCTAGAAAATCGGCGCCCCAGCCCCAAAAAGAAATTTCCATATCTTCTCTAAACGAATCAAACAAAACGAAGTCTAAACAAATAGATGGTGTTACTTTTGATACTACGCTCAGAATTGACAATCATCTAAAAAACTTTATGAAAGCTATGGTAATTTTAGGGTATAGCTCAACTCAACAAAACGGATTAGCCCAATTACAAAAAACTTTTTTTGAATCGTTAAATGAGTCTGAACAAAATACGCTTACGACTCAAATACAGACTTTGGAAACCGGCGATGCTAACAAAGTAAAAAGTAAATAATCACGTGCTCTCAGACGACACGTTCACCTTTTAGATGTATACTTGTCCGTTTAAATTAAGCAGAATGCACACAAAAAAGTCCTCTATTATGCGGAATAGAGGGCTTTTCTGAAATCAGTACATACAGGCTTTGCTTAGGAGCGTTGCTTGTGTCCATTTAGGACATACACAATCATATAACAATCAATGAGAGCGTAAAATATCTTGTGTAAATGCATAAAAGATTTCTGAATTGTATAGAAATAGGGAATGCCTTCCCTTATGATATTTAGTAACCACAGAAAACATCACAGGAGGCATTCCCCATGAATGAACTTACCACAGAACTTACCACAGAAATTATCGCTGTACTAGCCCAAAAGCAAGATTTGGACGAAGTTTTTCGTCACCACCTCGAAATTGCGATTAACCAGCTGCTTCAAACCGAATTGGCAGAGTTTTTGGGTTACGAACGCTACTCATACGCTGGGATTAACACTGGTAATAACCGCAACGGCAGTTATGAGCGCTCGTTTGATACGAAGTACGGCCAACTTAACTTAACCATTCCTCGAGATCGCAATGGCCGGTTTGAAAATCATACCTTGCCAGCCTACGGTCGGCACAGTGATAATTTAGAAACAACGGTCATTCAGTTGTATACCAAGGGAATTACCACTGCTGAAATTGCCGAACTCATTGAGAAAATGTACGGTGCTCACTACTCCAAAGCCACGGTTTCCAACATGACTAAAGCCGTCAATGAACAGGTTCAAGCTTTCCAGCAACGTCGACTGGCTTCACAATATGCGGCCATCTTCTTAGATGCCACTTACTTGCCGTTAAAGCGGGATACCGTTCAAAAAGAAGCCGTTCATATTGCGATTGGCATTCGTCCAGATGGTACGAAAGAAGTGCTGAACTACCAAGTGGCGCCAACGGAATCGACTGGAATCTGGACTGAACTGCTGGGAACCTTGATCAAGCAGGGCGTTAAAGATGTGCTGTTGTTTGTGGGGGTTAGTTGGTTTGGATGAAGGCTTGAATCGGCATTTCCCTAAAGCCAAACGACAACGTTGCCTGGTTCATGTTGGGCGGAATCTGATGAACAAAGTTCGCGTAAAAGACCGCAAGGCCGTGATCAGTGACTTTAAACAAGTTCATCGGGCCGCCAACCGTGAAGCAGCCGAACTGAAACTGAATGAGTTCGCCAACAACTGGCATCAGACCTATCCCAAATTAATCAAAGATCTGCTTAAAATGCCGAATTTACTCACTTTCATGGACTTTCCACCAGCTATCCGGCAATCACTATACTCCACTAACCTGATTGAGAACTTTAATAAGCATCTCAAGCGCACCACCCACCACAAAGAACAATTTCCAACGGAAGATTCACTGGATCGCTTCCTGGTTTCTCGGTTTAATGTTTATGGTAGATTGCAAATTTAATCCGAATTTTTGGACAAATTTGTCAGCATAACCCGATACGGTGTTTGCCAGTCGAGTATTTTAAGCGGTCGCTGGTTAATTTAGAGTAACGTCGTCGTTAAATCTTGAGCACTAATGTGCTCAAAACGAGTCCCTTTAGGATAAAAATAACGTAAATTCCGATTAAAGCGTTCATTACTACCACGTTCAGCTGGAGTATAAGCATGGCAGTAATAGGTCTTAATACCATATTGTGATTCAAGTGATACTAGCCCACTAAACTCAGTGCCACGGTCCACAGTAAAGCTGTGCACCGGACCATTAAAAGTGGTTAGGAACTTAGTTAGTGCTTCATTAACAGTCGCTGTCGTCCGATCTTTTAACCGGTATGCCCAAAGGAACCGTGATTTGCGATCGATTAAAGTTAATAAAACTGCCTTACTATGCCCACGAGGACCAACGACTGTATCTAGTTCAAAATCGCCGATGCGATTACGTTGATTAATCATCATGGGACGCTGTTCAATTGATCGCCCCAAAGATTGATTATATTTGGATCGTTGGTCAACGTTACGCCGTTGGCGTACGCCATGTTCAGGTAGATCATTCAAGGAGAAACCAATTCTCCCCTGATTTAGCCAATTATAAATAGATTTAGTAGCTAGTTTAAATTCGTGAGCAATCATTCCTGGTGACCAGCTTAGACGTAAATGGTTGAGAATTTTTTGCTTTAACTCATCGCTCAGCTTAGTTTTCCGACCACATCGTGATCGCTTGTATTCGGCATCTGTTTGTGCTAATTCAGCCTGATAAGGTTGACATCGAGATAATTCATAAGAAATTGTTGACGGTGATCGGTTCAGCCGAACGCCCATTTGGATATTGGACAGCCCTAGTTCACAAAAGGTTTCGATTTTAATTCGTTCGGAATAGGTTATACTAGACAAAAGATCAGCTCCTAAAAGATGGGTTTGTGGTAAACACCATTTTAAAGGAAGCTGATCTTTTTTGTCCGAACAGCGTTCGGATTAATTTTACAATCTACCATAAACCAATGAAAATTATTCTAATTTTCATTGTATCCAAATTTTTTATTTCTGGAATCAAACACTTTCTTCCACCAAGACTCACGACGCAAAATAAATGAATCATCCACTCTTGAATTATAATTTTCTAATATTGAATATTGAAAATTCTTTTTCACATATTCAAATCCAGCTTCTTTAATAAGCTCCTGTAGGCACTTATTTCCACCGTGACCATTACTAATGTAGCTTCTCCATCTATCTAAAAGCATGCCGTTTTTACTAGTTGCAGAACCAACATATAGCTTTCCATTAGATACATCACGAATTAAATATACCGCTTTTTGATTTGAAAGAGCGGTAATCCACTCACTTTTATTTTTTTCTAATACCAACTTTAACTGCTGATATGAAAGGCATACACTATCATAACCTGGAAAACCATCATTCTTATATACATCTGGTAAAACTTGAGAAACAACCAATTTTTCAAGTTTACTTTCCGCGTTAACAACTGAAGCTTGGAAATCTTTATGATATTTAATTAAAACCCTTCCATATAATGGACGATACCGTTTCAATTCCTTTCCAGCATAATTTATTCCATGAATTACACTTAACTCTTCCGTAACTAATTTAACTGTTGTCAGAAGATAAATATCTCCCTTTACTCTAACCAAATTAATTGCAACATCATTAACATTAAAATAACGTTTCTGATTTCTCCAAAATAACCATTGATTATTAATCAGCTCAGGATTCGCTTGAAACACGTCTATTGGATCTTCTTCGGTATTCCATTGATTAAACTTAATTTTTACATTTTCTAGGTTAGACAAACCTAACAAATCATTTAAATAAATAGCATGTGTACTCAACAAAAAAACTCCTAACCATTATGAATTTAATGTTGACGGGTTACGGTTTTCTGTTCAGTTTAGAGGGAGTGACGTTTTGAGCGCAGAATTGTTCCCTGGAAACAGTTATTTGGAATAACTGAACCAGAGTGCAATTCTATGCTAAGGTTTCCCCCTAGTTCGTCGGTCGTTAACGCCCGTCGCTTGTCTGTACAATTGCGGTATTGCTACCACCACTCATTATAAACCTACGTTTTCGGTTTAGCCTACTAAAAAACGCCCTAGTAGGCGTTGGCAATACGTATTTATTTTTGTTCGATCACCAACTAATCAATGGCACCAAGCCGAAGCTTCGTTTTACCACCCGCGCCGTTAATGGTTGCGCTCACCATTCACCACCCAGCCGTACAGATAACCTTGTTGTGGTATAGCCAGACTTATTGACGTCGCACTGGCAAACGTGTCCCCTTAATATTTATACTCTAGCTTGTCCCCTAGAATGGTCCGCGAGAAGCAATTGAATGTCAAGACTTGCAATTTGAGAGTCTATACCGTACAATTAATACATAAATTGGGTGTTGTTCCCGCGAAGGTAGATGGTCGCGGGGCTTCTTTTGTATATTCAGTTATTTTAGGTCTGGCTTAATTGCTAGGCCTTTTTTAATACAAGGATATTGTAGCTCCTTATTAGGCGAGTGTCAACTTTTATTTTCACAGCACTATAGCACTAGGTTGTTCCAGAACTACTGCACTATAAGGCTACTGCACTATAAGGCTACTGCACTATGTAGTGCTGTAGGGCCTTGATATGTCGGTGATAACATCACGTTTTTAATATGCTGTATAGCACTACAGAACTACAGAACTACAGTACAACTGCACTATTGACATACAGAACTATGTAGTGCTATAATTATAAACAGAAATGGAGGCTAGAACAACATGACTCAAGTTATTACTTTTGGCAATTTTAAAGGTGGGGTAGGAAAAACTAGTAATTCTACAATGGTTGCTTTAGAACTTAGCAATCGTGATTTTAAGACTTTACTAGTAGATTTGGACCCTCAAGGTAACGCTACAAATTTGTACTTAAAAACAAAACTAAATATCAGCAATGAAGTTGGGCATTTCGACAGGACTTTAATGTCTAGTGTAGAAGATGGCAATCTAGATAGCTCAATCATCAACATCAAAGATAATTTGGACTTGCTAGCATCAGCACCTGACTTCTCGTTATATCCGAGATACATGGAAAAGCTCCATAGTTATAATGATAGGGTGAAAGAATTTGATAGGCTTTTAACGCCTCTAAAAGCTAAATATGACTATGTAATCATTGACATACCGCCGACAATTAGTTTAATAACCGACAGCGCACTATATGCTTCGGACTATTGTCTTATTGTTATGCAGACACATGAACATAGTTTTGAAGGTGCTGAGGCATTTATCAAATACATTCAAGAAGAAGTCATTGACGAGTATCAAGCACCAAGACTTGAGTTAGTTGGAATCCTAGCTGTCTTACTGCAAGCGGGAGCACCAGTTGATGAAGCAACGGTAGCTAACGCAATCTCGGAATTTGGCGAAGATAACTTATTTAAAACTAGAATTCACTCAATGCAGCGTTTAAAGCGGTACGGGATTACAGGAATTACATTTAAATCAAAGTTTGATAAACGTGTATTTGCAGTTTATAAAGATGTAACTGATGAACTACTAAAACGAATTGAGGTAATTGAACATGGCTAACTCTCTTATTCGGTCTAACAGAAACAAAGCAACTGCCATTCCCAAGCCAACTAAGCAAGCTAAAGCATCAGATTTTGACAAAAGTGCTAGTGACAATAGAGCAGTCAGCTCAGTAACATTTGACACCAATTTAAAAATTAGCAACCACACTAGGAACAAACTCCAAGCGATGGCAATGATTGGATACGCTGAAAATCAGCGACTATCCGTTGATACTGCTATTCAGTCATTCTATGAGGAGCTGTCTACGAATGAACAACGTGAATTTGACTTACAGGTTAGCACACTAGAAACAAGAGATGTAAAACTGAAAAGTAGGAACAGCTAGCACATAATCATAATTTAGGTGGAATCGTTATACTATTATTGTAGAGATAAACAAGGAGGAATTAAAATGAGTTATTCAGAAGCAATGGCTAAACACTACTATTTAAAAGAGTTTGCTGATAAATTGGACTCTAATAAGCCTGCTAAAATTGCTATTCAGCATGAGATAAACAGCCTAGAACTTAAAAAACAATGGTTGGAAGAGTTCTTAAACAGCGAGGACGATAAAGAAAAGAGATAATTAAAAATGTTCGGAAGTTTATTACAATTATTGGGACTATCAAGGTGGTATCACCATGAACAGCACGCAGATAGGTTGAATGCTCGTAAAGCTAGTGGTAAATCAGTCTTTAGTTATGATGACCTCAAAGGATTACGCAAGTTGGCATTCTGGCTATTTGTATTCAGCATATTCCTAAATTGGGGGCATGTTCGGTGCTATTATGCTAATTGCATGGCTAGCAATGTGGGCAATAAGTATAATCTTTTAGTTTCGTTGTAAATTAAAAGCTATCTCAAATTACTGAGGTAGCTTTTTTATGGTTGATATAATTATTGTATTGGGTCTCCCGGTGCATGAATTTTACCTGTAGAACTAACTCCCCAAGCAAGCCCGTCATCGTTTACAAAGCTCCAAGAACCATTGTCGCCTTCACTTGCGTTCAAGTCATCTAGTGATGTACCTCCAAAATCATCATCCCCATTGCCTCGAGATTTAGCCCAGTTTCTTAGAATCTGCTTGGCTTGGGATTCAGTTAAGGCTGTAGAACTAGTTGTAGACTGAGTAGAAGAAGACTCTGATGAACTAGAGTTTTCGACTGATGAGCTACTTTCAGAAGAATCCATGTCATCATTAGTAGAATTTGCTGTTGTGTTCTTATTTTGAGTAATTAATTTTTGTTCAGTCAAATTATTTGAACTGGCAATGTTATGTGTAAATTTAGTATAGGCCAACTTATTGTCAGAGTTCAGGTACTCAATGTAGCCATTACCTAAAGTACCTTGTTCGGGCATCTTTTGAAATAGCTGGTTGATACTCTTTGTCTCACCGGCCTTGATTGTTAGAGTGCCTGTTTTATCAGATATAATTTTATTTGATGGCAGGACGCAAATGAATTTAGATTGGTCAAATTTGATGTTCTTATTCGTATTATTCTTAATGGTAGCAGACACAACATAAACGGGGTCTGCCGTATTGTCCTCGGTGTCATCTTGATTTAATTTAAAAGTAAATTTAACATTTCTTTTGGCACTATTTGATAAATTCTGAAAGTAACTGGTCTTAATAGTGCGTGTGCTGGTTTTAGAGCTAGAGCTAGTTTCCTTTTGGCTGCTACTATTAGTAGTACATCCGCTAAGTAACAAGGTTAGCATAGTTGCACTTAATATTAATGACTTTTTTATTTGGCTCTATGATATTTGGTGTTGATGGATAAAATCCATCGACGCCTTTTTTGTAAAACAAACTAAAAAGGGCATACTGCCCTGTGCTACAATCAAGTTGACGAAAACCAATTGAAAGCGAGTGAACAGTATGTCCCAAGACCAGTCTACTAGACTTTTACTTCAAATTAAAGATAAAAATATAACTCATTTGCGTGTTAGTGATACTAAGCGCGATGCGCTTAGAGTTTATGGAACTCTTTCCTACAAACTCAATGTTTGTCCGTATTGTGCTCAACGACAGGTCGTTTGTAATGGTCATAAAATAGTATATGTTAGGCTACCAAACGTTAGCGAGCGCACCGTTATTTTGATTCTCCGCAAACAACGTTTTCGCTGCAAGGCGTGTGGTAAAACAAGTATCGCCCAAACACCAGTCGTTAGAAGACAACATCAAATCTCTGAAAATACGCGACATGCTATCGACAAGACTTTAATTGAAGATCGAACGATGAGAAGTATTGCAGATCAGTATAATGTTTCGACTAACTTCGTTAGTCGCCGCATTTTAGCGCTCGGTAAGCAGACCATGCCAGCGTATGACGGTCTTCCGCAAACCTTATGCATTGATGAATTTCGATCAACTTCTAACCAAATGAGCTTCATTACAATTGATGGACAAAAGCATGATATTATCACCATTTTACCTGGCCGACAGACTAATGAAATTAAACAATTTTTCCTAAACCATTATTCACTAAAAAATCGTGAACAGGTTACCCAGGCTGTAATGGATCTCAATGCACAATACCAAACTTTTATTCATTATCTATTTCCTAACGCCAAGTTAATCGTCGACAACTTTCACTTAGTTCAAATGACCTTACGAGCCTTGAACCAAACTCGTGTCCAGTTAATGAAAAAGTATCACCCAAATACCCCCGAATACCGGGTGCTAAAATCGTATTGGCGCCTGTACCTTATGAACTATGAAGCTCTCGAGAAAAGTCAACCACAATGGTTTTCACATTTACGAAACAGACTGACTCAAGAACAACTTATCTGGTCTGGTTTAAATCTCAGTCATGAGTTTGAAAATACTTACTTCACCGCTCATAAACTCGTCGAAGCTTTTCGTAGTCGAGACTATGCAGCTTTTACTGCGACGCTTGATGAGGTTGAGAACGTTAGTCCTCAACTCTTTACGACCATCAAAACATTTATTAAAAATAAAAAGCTCATCCAAAATATGACCAGTAGTACACTTTCCAACGGTCCCATTGAAGGCGTCAATCGAAAGATTAAACAGATTAAGCGGACAGCATACGGATACCGGAATTGGAAAAACTTTGTTTTTCGTATTCAAATTGAATTTAAAATCAGATTAAAGAAAAGGAACCCCGTTCGCAAGTGAACGAAGTTCCACATAAACCCTCCATCAACACCCGTTGACAAAGAGCCTTTTGTTTTCCATTATATCAAAAGGCGGTCTAGTGAGAATCCGAAGATTCTCACTAGACCGTCTTATTTGTGGAGACTTATGTCACAGCCTCTTTTTGATTTATTCGTGATCCTAAACAGCAAGTTATAAGTGGTCGTTACAATTTCTATTTTGTAAACTCAAGTTCACCAAGAGCACGTTGGGCTGCTAAGTTCAATAGGCTCCACTGTCGGTCAAAGCCTGGCTGGAAGAAAAAGTCAGCTTCGGCTAAATCTTCCAGTTTTAATCCTTGTTGGATGGCTAATGAAATAACATTACCTTGGGCAGTGATATCATAAGTTGACAATACAGCACCACCTAATAGTTGATGAGTGTTTGGATTGTAATCCAGCTCTACGTAGACCTCTGTATTTCCCTTCTCCATAGGGACATAAGCTGGACGTAAAGTGTCTTTGTAAAAAGATGTGTTAATCTTAATATCGGCCTTTTGGGCTGTGGTCATATTCAGACCTGATGTGGCAAAGTGATAGTCGAAAACACTTAATGCTGATGAGCCGACCACTCCTGAAAATGGCATAGACGGTGTGTTCTCAAAGATGTGTTCCACTACATAACGGGCTTCACGTCGGGCAACCGTGGCTAAAGCTATCGGCATGTTCCTCTGAGCAGGAATTGAATAGGCCAACACCGCATCACCTATGGCATAGACATCAGGCAGATTAGTTCTCAAATATTTGTCAGTTTTAATCCACCCGCGCTTATCTAGTTCAACCGTTCCCTTTAACCAATCAGTATTAGGTTTAACTCCAACAGCTTGAATGATCAAGTCACTAGGATATTCTGCATCGTTGGTCTTAACAGCAGAAACCGATTCAGTCCCTTCATAGCATTCAATCTTAGCGCCAGTGACAACTTGAACGCCTTTGCTAGTCAATTCTTTTGATAAAATATCTGTTAATTCGGTATCTAGGTAGTTGCCCAGAGGCCGATTAATCATGTCGATTAATGTAACATTCTTTCCAGCTTTGATGCTGGCTTCAGCAGCTTCAACACCAATGTAACCAGCACCAATAACAGTAATATTTTTAACATCTGGGTCAGATAATTTTGCTTTGATCTTTTCTGCCCAATCCTTGCCGCGCATTGAATAAACGTTTTTTAGCTCATGACCAGGAACGGGTAAATCGTTTGGAGTTACGCCTGAGCTTAAGATTAATTTATCGTAATCATAGCTCTGTATCTTACCGGATCTTAAATCTTTCACGGTAACTTGCTTATTTTCTGGATTTATTTTGGTCACTTCATGATTGGCATATACTTCTGTCCCAAATTTTTCGAGATCTGCAGGTTTAAAATTACGGACATCATTAATACTCGTTACACTGTTTTCTAAATATAATTCCATACCACAGGACATAAAAGAAATAAAATCTCCCGCTTCGAATAGTTTAATATCTAGGTTTGAGTATTTGTGAGTAAGTTCCAAAACCGACTGATGGCCGCCGTGCGAGGCACCAACAACAATAACTTTTGTCTTCGACATAAAAAATATAGCCTCCTAATAGATGGGTGACAAATAATAAATCGTTAATGATGGACATTTTGTTCTAAAGTACATTCGTGATGACGCAATGATTCACCGATATCTCATCCAGATACTAAGCCTTCTTCTCTCGAATGGAGCCCACCAGATCATCTGTAGCTGGAGCGTTCGCAAGCAATGCGCGAACATCATCAAGATTCACCTTAACATTCCAAACTAAAACACCAACTAACTTATCGGTATCTATGAAATAGACAAGCGATCCATGCGTTCGCCGATCAAAAATCAATCGCAATTTAGGATCAATATTACCGATTGCTTGCCAGGAAATATCAAAAATCATGGAATAGAAGTATGGGGTATGCTGATAGCTCATGTGAGCACCTGCCATATTACGGCCAACTAATTCACCAGAAAGTCGGGCATGGTCCACGTGCTCAATCCGTTGCCGACCCAAGATGTGATCTGGATAAGAGGCAATATCTCCAGCAGACCAGATGGCTGGGTCACTAGTATTGAGATACTCATTAACTTTCACACCACCATCAGCTAAATCCAAACAACTGTCTTCAGCTAAACTAATCCGCGGCGTAACGCCTAACCCAACAATGATCGTATCGGCTACGATCACCGTACCATCCTTTGTCAATAGAGTCAAGTGGTCACCTTGGCGTTGATATGATTGGACAAACTGACCACTCATCAGTGTGACACCATTGCGTTTGAACGTGGCTTCATACTCAGTCCGAATAGACTCAGGAAATTTACCCTCACCCAGCGCTTTTTCTGGAAAAATCATCGTAACTTCAGTCTCATTTTGGGTCAGTGACGATGCGAGCTCTGTACCAACATATCCACCACCAATGATCACAACTCGCTTGTTCGGACCACTAAATTTACGTAACTTGCGATAATCTGACCACTGTCTAAAGACTAGCACATGTGGATCAGAAGGTCCCTGGATTTGTCTAGGTTCTCCGCCAGTTGCTAGCAATAGCTGTTCATACTTGATTTGCTCACTATCTGCCAATGTAATGACCTTATCTTGCCGATTAATAGCCGTAACCGTTGTCTTGAACTTAAAAGTCACATTGGGATAATTTTCAGCACCAATCTGAATGTTCTCTTCAGTAAATTCATCATCTAGCCATAGTTTTTTACTCAGTGCCGGTCGTTCATATGGGACATCCGCCTCTTGCGAAATAATTAAGATCTCACCCTCTGAATCTTCCTGTCGAATTCCCTTGATGGCATAGCCAGCAACCACTCCGCCACCAACAATGACGTATCGATAGCTGTTTGTCTGATCCAAATCACTCATCTAATCGCCTCCATAACTTTACTTTTTCTAGGATCATTGTAATATAAAAACGCCATGATTCGAAAAATAACGATCAGAATTGTCAATCGTTGCTTGCTTTTATCAGAATAATAATTTTATTTACATACTGCTACAAAGCTATCAAATATCACTATGATCCAGATTTAGAATTGCGGATAACACAGCATAAAATAATATTATTTTAATTAAAAAACCTCAATTTTTAAGGTAATCATTTTTGATTTTAATTTGAAGTAACAATATTCGAAGAGTTGTCATTTTTCTTGGTCATTTCTCGGATTTTAGTGGAGTTAGAAGTTTCAAGTGGTCCGCTCTGCTATGATTCTCTCATGTAAACATCATCTTTGTATATTGAATTTCTTTCGATATCTGATAAAGGTCGTCCGCTTAATCCCTGTATTACGGGCAACATCTACATCACTCATACCCGTTTGATAAAGCTTAAAAGCGTGTTGCAAACGGGGATCATCTTTGGCATATTGGGGTTTGCGCCCATGATATTTACCCTGCTGCTTAGCTAAGGCAATCCCTTGTTGCTGGCGCTCAATGATTCGCTTACGTTCACTTTCGGCCTGATACTTATAGAGTTCAATAATCAAGTTGGTCATCAGTTGACGTAAATTTGGGTCAGCAATCCCTGTCATGGACGGCAAATTTAACACATCTAGGGTGGCACCCTTATTTTGAATGGAGTTCATGATCTTAGTCAAATCATGGTTGTTTCTGCCTAAGCGATCTAATTCAGTGACCATTACAATATCACCCTCACGAATATAGGCCAGCATTTTTTGCAGTTCTGGCCGATTAGTGTTAGCCCCACTTAATTTATCCGTAAATAATTTATCAACGTCTTTTAAAGCCGCTAACTGTCGATCTAAATGTTGCTCCTTGGAACTCACACGCGCATAACCGATTTTAGCCATTTCCAATTCTCCTTTTGGACAGTTCTAATGAACACTTGTAATTCCTAGTATAGCACAGAAATAAAAAAGACCATTAGGGTATACCCTAGTGGCCATTTAACATCCTTCTAAAACTCATCAGAAATACTTTCATGGTTAAACTTGGGGTTTAACCTTATTGATTTAACATCCTTCTAAAACTCATAAACTTTAGAATTATGCCTAATAATGGGGTTTAACCTTATTGATTTAACATCCTTTGGATTTAGGTCAAGAATCTGGACACATTTTATGTATAATTTAAGCGACTAATTTTTCCTTTTCATTTGGAGTTAAATAATCAATGCTACTGTGAATTCGAGCACTGTTATAAAAGCTCTCAATGTAGCTGAATATTGCAGCATTTGCTTCTTCAAAATCCTGATAATGGTGTTGGTAAACCTCTTCTTTTTTCAAACTGGCGTGAAATGATTCCAAACATGAATTGTCATAGGGACAGCCACGCTTGCTATAAGAATGGCGAATATGGTGTTGCGCTAAGATCTGTTCAAAGCCAGCACTGCGGTACTGGCTACCCAGATCGGTATGCACAATTAAGTTATTAGTCGTCTTTCTAGTTTCAAAGGCTTGTTGAAAAGTGCTGATCACAAGATCAGCAGTCATATGACGGCTGATTTTATGGGCAATGATTTTACGTGAATATAAATCCTGAATGCTTGATAAATAACACCAGCCATTGGCTTTGGTGTGAATATAAGTTATGTCTGCACACCACTTTTGATTTGGACTGGTTGTACGAAAATCTTGCGCGAGTATATTTGAATAATCAGTCGTATCAATATCATTAGTTTGTTGATAATGCCACTTCTTGCGCGTGATTGATTTTAACCCCATTTGGCGCATTAATCGTTGAACTAGCTTAATACTGGCAGTCTTACCTTCTTTTTGTAACGCTTTTAGAATTTTAGGTGCCCCGTAGATACGTCTAGAATTAAAGTAAATGCGTTTAATCGACTGGCTAAGTGTCTTACGACGCTTGGCTTGTGGCGATACATGATTCTGCTGATGTTCATAGTAAGTTGAGCGTGGAACTGAGAGTACTTTACAGGTTTCTTTGATACTATGGTGCTTCAAATTAATATCAACGGCTGTCTGCCAGTCATCTGGGTTTACTTTTTGGCGAATATGGTTAAGGCTTTTTTTAAGATGTCATTCTCACTTTCTAGCTGTTTCAAACGTTTTTGCAACGCTAAAACATCTGATTTGGAAATTCCACTTCCTTTGTCTTCTTTAGGGTCTACACTTTCTGGTATTGGTGAATAACTAATACCGGTTTTTTGTCTGTTTTGAAAATCAGAAAAATAAAAAAGGACATCTGTCCTCTTTGTGCTACGATTTAATCGCCAAAACAAATCGAAAAGAGGAAATTCAGATGTCCCTAACTAATTCTATCTTATGCTTATTCGAAATAACAGACCCAAACTTAATTGTCACTGGTATTTCTAAAGAACGGTGTTCCACAAACCAACGTATTCATGTCGTCCATGCAACTTTGTCTTATCAACTTTTAAAGTGCCCACATTGTGGCCATAAAAGCTTAATTAAAAACGGAACTCACATGAGTCACCTGCGTTTAGGAACCTTATCCGGTGGTCGTTACGAAATGCATTTAAAACGTCAAAGATACCAATGTAAAGATTGTTCAAAAACCTGTGGTGCTAAAACTAAGTTGGTTAATCGTAACGAAACTTTCACACATAATATCAAACATCAAGTGATCGTTTTGGCACGCGATATGTTGACGAGTAAAGAAATTGCTAAACTTTGTGGAATTTCGCCAAGCAGTGTTCAACGAATCCTAAATGCCAATATTCACTTAGCCTATCGTGTTAAACATCTCCCAGAGAATCTTTGCTTTGATGAATTTCGTTCCTGTAATCACTGGATGTCCTTTAATTGTTGCGATGCCGTTAGTCATCGCCGAATTGTTACTTTAAAAGATCGGCTAAGTAAAGATATCATTGACTACTTTGAAGCTCGTTTTTCGGTTCAAGAACGTGCCCAAGTTCAATCAGTGACGATTGACATGAATGCTGAATATGGCAGCTTCATTCATCGCTTATTTCCCAATGCGGCCACGATTATCGATCGTTTCCATATTATTCAACTGGCTGGGCGTGCCTTAGATAATGAACGCACGCAGACCATTCGTACTATCCAAGATAAGCATTCACGAATTTATCATATTTTAAAATCTCAATGGCGTTTATTTCATCTTGATGAAATAAAAGTTAATGATTCTAAGGCTGTTTATTTACGCGGAATTAACGAGTATATGACGCAACAAAACGCCATTGATTTAGCTCTAGACGCTTTTCCCAGATTTAGATCTGTGTATCAAACCTATCAAGGTATCTTAAGTGCCATACACCAAAAGGATGCTAATGCGTTCCAATCCTTACTTACTAACTACCAACCCACTAGTAATCAAATGGACATAACGATCAACACGTTTATCAAAAATGGTTCAGCCCTTCTAAACAGTTGTCGTTATCCATTTTCCAACGGTCCAATTGAAGGACTTAATCGTAAAATCAAGGCATTAAAGCGTAACTGTTTTGGTTTTCGAAATATTGACAACTTCTTTATCCGGATTAGTTTAATTCATGAGTAAACAAAAAGCACATTCACCGAAGTGAATGTGCCGTTCAAAATCTCCACCAATACGATTTGACAGAGACCCATCTAATATTCAAAACCAGAATATTAGATGGGCTGGCTTATATTCTGGGATCTAACCGCTGATTTGATCACTCTCTTTAAATAAGATGCACACCCTTATCAACGTAAACCACGTCGCCGGTCATTCCAGTTGCCAGATCACTCATCAAAAAGGCAGCCACATTTCCGATTTCGGTTGTTGTAACGCTCTTTTGATCAACGGTTCTCGACTCCGATTCCTTTAACAATTCACCATGATGCTTAATGCCGGTAACTGCTAATGTCTTAACCGCACCCGCAGAAATTGCGTTTACTCGAATCCCATTCACCCCTAAATCTGAAGCTAAATAGCGAACGTTGGCTTCCAAGGCCGCTTTGGCAACACCCATCATATTGTAATTTGGAATGGCCCGAGTTGAACCAAAATAAGTCAAAGTTACAATACTTGAAGGGTCATTTAGGATTGGTTGTGCATAACGACTCACTGCAATCAATGAGTAGGCACTAATGTTTTGAGCCAAATCGTATCCTTCACGAGTAGTATGTACCAGCCCAGACGTCAATGTCTCACGGTCAGCATAAGCGATTGCATGAATCACACCATCAATTTTGCCATACTTATTACCAATCTCTTCGAATGCATTTTTAATGTTGTCATCATCAGCAACGTCACATTCTACTAATTCTGAATCTTCAGGAACAAATCGTTGTAAGCTCTTCTTAATTCGATCATTTTGATAAGTTAAAATAACCTTAGCGCCTTGATCAATAATTGCCTGGGTACATCCCCAAGCAATACTGCGTTTATTTGCGACCCCCATGATCACAATTGTTTTTCCATCTAAAAAGCCACTCATTTAATTCGGCCTCCAAATAATTTTTCTTTTAAAAATTCCGGTAACGTTGCTCACGTTGGCGTAATAACTCGTCAATCGGTAAATTAGCCAGTTCATTAAACTGATTTGCCAGAAAGTCACGTAGTGGGCCTAAATTCTCACCAGAGTGGTATTCATGAATAATCTGATCAATAATACCATTTTCTTGTAACCATTCTGATGTTAAATTTAAGGCTTCAGCTGCTTGCTGGACCTTTGATGAATCCTTCCACATGATGCTGGCATAGCCTTCAGGTGACAAAACGGAATAAATACTATCTTCAAACATAAATACTTTGTCGCCACAGGCAAGCGCAATCGCGCCACCACTACCACCCTCACCAACAATGATACTAATGTACGGTACCTTTAGTTGCATGCCCACTTGTAAGCACTTGGCAATTGCAGAACCAATACCGTGATATTCAGCATCCACATCCGGCCAAGCGCCAGGCGTATTCACCAGCGCCAAAATCGGTCGATGGAATTTTTCCGCCTGTTGCATTAATCGAAGCGCTTTACGATAGCCTTCCGGTTCAGGGCTACCGAAATGACGCTTGATATTTTCTTCCGTATCAGCACCCTTACGAATCCCAACCACCGTAATCGGTACATCCTTTAACAATCCAATGCCACCGATTACTGCTTGATCATCGCCATCAGACCGATCTCCATGGAGTTCAAAAAAATCAGTTGTCAAACCACGAATGAGTTCATCCGTTGAAATTTTATGACTGTCACGGGCTGCCTGAACACGTTGATAAGCTGTTTTTTTAGCCATGACTAGCCTCCCTCTGATGCAGTCGCAAAAATTGAGAGATTGTCTGCTTTAAATTGGTCCGCGGAACAATCGCATCGATAAAGCCGTGATCCAAAACAGTTTCAGCCCTTTGAAAATTCTTGGGTGGCTGCTTCATAATTGTTTGTTCAATGACTCGGCGACCAGCAAATCCAACCAAAGCATGAGATTCGGCTAAAATAATGTCGCCCTGCATTGCAAAACTGGCAGTAACGCCACCAGTCGTTGGATCACAAAGAACCACCAGATAAAACAGTCCGGCTTTGCTGTGAGCCTCAACAGCCTGGGACACCTTTGCCATTTGCATCAGTGACTTGATCCCTTCCTGCATCCTCGCACCACCAGAAGCCGTAAACATGACAACCGGCAACTTTTCAGTGGTTGCTTTTTCGAACAATCGAACAATTTTTTCACCAGTGGCACTGCCAAGACTACCCATGATAAAGAATGGGTCCATAATTCCGGCCGCCACTTTTTGATGATCCAGTGACCCGATTCCAGTCAAGACACTTTCCTTAATTCCGGTTACCTTTTTTGCTTTTGCAATTTTACCCCGATACTTCTTATCGTCATATTGGTCGGGAACCGTTACGTCTGCATCCATTTCGTCAAAGGTATCAAACGTAATCTTAGCCCGCCTGCGAGCCGTAATTCGAAAACCAAATCCACAATTAGGGCAGGTTCGCTGCTTGCCCATTCTCATCGAAAAAAACGTTGTATGGCAAATTGGGCATTCTTTCATTAAGTTATCGGGGATTTTATCCATTCGCTTTTTTAATTCATCACGACTGGGCATTTTAAACCGACTTTGCAGCATTTAATCCCCTCCTACCAGCAAGAACATCATTTTCAATAAAACTAGTTGAGTAGGTTCCCTGTTTAAATCGATCAGATGTAACTAACTCATATAAAAAGGCTTGATTGGTTATGACACCCGTAATTTCAAGCTCACTTAACACCCGTTTCATCTTCGCAATGACCGCATTCCGGTCATTTAAATGAACGATTAATTTAGCGATCATTGAATCATAAAAAGGTGAAATAAAACTGCCGTTGGTCACACCAGCATCAATTCGGACACTCAATGACCCATCAGGGAAAAATAAATGGGTAATTTTCCCGGGTTGAGGAGCAAAGTTGTTTTCGGGGTCTTCGGCATTTAATCGACACTCCAAAGCATGTCCCTTAACAGTCGCATCTGCTTGAACAAAGGGTAATACTTCATTAGCAGCAACGGCTAACTGACCCTTTACCAGCTCAATGCCGGTAACTTCTTCGGTAATCGTATGTTCAACCTGAAGACGAGTATTCATTTCCATAAAGTAAAAATGGTGATCGTGATCCATCAAAAATTCGTAGGTCCCAGTATTTGTATAACCAAGTTTAAGCGTTGCCTTGGCAACAATTTCACCTAATTCCTGACGTTCTTCAGGAGAAATCAAAATACATGGACTTTCTTCAATTACCTTTTGATGATTTCGTTGCAGAGAACAGTCACGTTCCGGTAAATAGACAACGTGGCCAAAATTATCCGCAATCACCTGCATTTCAACATGTTTGGCATCTCGGATTAGTTTTTCAACATACATACTATCATCACCAAATGATGCCTTGGCCTCACGTTGGCACTGCTCGAATGAATCACGAAGCTCTTCTGGCCGATCAACCTCACGGATACCTTTACCACCACCACCGGCAGCGGATTTCAATAAAACTGGGAAACCAATTTTTTCAGCAATCCGTTCAGCTTGATCAACTGAAGTGACATCACCCTCGCTACCAGGGATCACCGGAACGCCCGCGGACTTCATTGCCTCTCTGGCGTTAGCCTTGTCACCCATCAGTGAAATCAATTGATGGCTAGGACCAATGAATTGAATATGACAAGACTCACACATTTCCGCAAACTCAGCATTCTCAGAGAGAAAACCGTACCCGGGATGAATGGCTTCACAACCAGTTAAAGTTGCGGCACTCATAATTTGGGCCATATTTAAATAAGAATCACTCGGCTGGGCACCGCCAATACAGATCGCCTCATCAGCTAAATGAACAAACAAGCTCTCCTTATCAGCACTGGAATAAACAGCAACTGCTTCAATATTCATGTCATGAAGTGCTCTGATAATTTGCACAGCAATTTCGCCACGATTTGCCACTAATACTTTTTTAAACATATGCTCACCTTCTTGTACTTAAAAACGTTTTGGAACGCCATTTGGATTCATTCCCGAAATGAGCCAGGTTTCTCATTCCACCGCAAATATCAGGTCGGCCTCACAAATCACTTGACCGTCTCGAATAATCGATCCGTGACCTAATCCAATGTTCATTTTGAGCTTTTTCATTTCCACTTCAAAGATTAACCGGTCGCCTGGTCGAAAATCATCTTGAAAAGTGGCGTTTTTTATGCCGCCAAAAAACACATTTTTCCCTTGATATTTTGGTAATGACAGAATGGCAGCAACCCCAGTCTGAGCCATTGCCTCAATCATAATTGGCCGTGGGACAACTAACCGGTTAACCGGCTGGTTGGCAAAGAACCATTCATTAATGGAAATCAGTTTCACCGATCTTGCCTTAACACCTGCTTGAACATCCAAAAAGCGGTCAATCATTTCAAAAGGATAGCGTTGGGGAATCACATCATTTACGTTGGGTGTCATTATTATCTATCCCTTCTTAACTTGAAACAGTGGTTGATCATACTCAACCATACTGCCATCCTCAACCAAGATATTTGAAATTGTTCCTGAAACATCACTCTTAACTTCATTGATCATCTTCATTGCTTCAATAACGCAGACAACGTCCCCTTTTTCAACTTTATCGCCCTGCTTTTTAAAGGCAGGCTTATCGGGACTTGGCGCGAAATAGATAACACCTACCAGCGGTGCTTTAATTTCGGCGACATCAGCTGCCGAATTAACAGCTGGCGTTGTTGATTCATTCTGTGATTGTTTTGACGTCGGTTTAGGTGCGCTAACAGTGTCATTAGGTGTTGTTAATGTTGGCTCACCTACAACAACTTGGTCACCAGCCTCACGTTTACTCAATGCCAATTTAAAATCATCCTGCGTTAACTCAAAGTTTTTGAGTGATGATTTATCAAACTTATCTAATAACCGTTCAATTTCCTTCTCGTCCATAACTTTAATCACATCCCTTAAATGCAATTACAGCGTTGTGTCCTCCAAATCCAAATGAGTTACTGATTGCATAGTTAACAGTTGTTTTCTTATTGGTGTCATCAACTAAATCAACATCACATTCTTCATCTTGGTTAACAACACCCACATTTACCGGCATTTGGTTTCTTTGAATTGCGCCGATTGTTGCAACAGCCTCAATCGCACCGGCTGCGCCCAATGCGTGGCCAGTCATCCCTTTGGTACTGCTTACCTTAACATGATCATTCTTTGAGAAGACCACATTGATTGCCTTGGATTCAGCGCTGTCATTGGCATGAGTACTTGTTCCGTGCGCGTTAATATAGTCAACATCAGTGGCATCAATTTCAGCCTCGTCAATGGCCATTTGCATTGCCCGTTTAGCGCCGGTTCCCTCTGGATCAGGCGCTGTCATATGGTAAGCATCACTAGTCGTTCCATAACCAACAATCTCAGCAAGGATCTTAGCGCCACGTGCTTTGGCATGGTCATAACTTTCCAAGACCAGGGTTCCAGAACCTTCACCCATTACAAAACCATTTCGGTCTTTATCAAACGGAATTGACGCTTTCATTGGATCTTCGGTCTTCGATAATGCCGTAATTGCAGCAAATCCTGAAATACCAATTTCATTTACTGAAGCTTCAGTTCCGCCTGCAATCATTGCCTCAGCTTTTCCTTCTTTAATATATTCAAAGGCATTGCCAATTGCATTAGTCCCTGACGAACAGGCAGTCACAATAGCTTGACTGGTGTTACGGGCCTTGAAGGCAATTGAAATATCACCGGCAGCCATATTAACAATGGAATTAGGCACAAAGAGAGGTGATACCCGCTTAGGTCCTTTGTCGTGCATCTTGATGACTTGCTCTTGAATGGTCGTCAAACCACCAATTCCTGAACCATAAATGACGCCTAGTTCCTCTGGTTTGATATTGTCTTCATTCAAGCCAGCCATTTCCATCGCTTCGTGAGCACTATATAGCGCGTAATTGACAAACAGATCATTTCGCTTTGCGGTTTTTCGGTCCAAGCGCTTCATTGCGTCAAAGTCCTTGACTTCACCGGCAACAGAAATTCCAGTTGCTTCTGCATCAAATTTGGTAATCTTATTAATGCCAACCTTCGAATTTAATAAGTTGGTCAGAAAACTATCAACATCATTTCCGAGTGGGGTAACGGCACCCATTCCAGTAACAACGACTCTGTTCATGAATTTATCTCCTTTAGCAATTAAATTGTTAATCCACCATCAATTGTGATGACTTGACCTGTTAAATAATCATTATGCACCAAGAACGAAACTGCGTCGGCAATTTCTTCCGGTCGGCCAAATCGTTTCAACGGAATTTGATCAGTGAATTCTTTTTGACGACGTTCGCTCATTTTTCCAGTCATATCGGTTTCAATCATTCCCGGAGCAACAGCATTACAACGAATATTACGTAAAGCCCCTTCACGAGCGGCTGTTTTTGTCAAACCGACTAGTCCAGCTTTACTAGCGGAATAATTAGCCTGCCCAATATTACCATGCAAGCCTGAAATACTGGAAATGTTGACAATGACACCAGAACGACTCTTTTGCATTGACTTCATTGCAAACTTGGTCATGTTAAACGCGCCAATTAAATTTGTGTCAATAACTGCTTTAAAATCCGACAGCTTAGTGCGGCTCAATAATTTGTCGCGGTTAATGCCCGCATTGTTTACTAAAACATCAATTTGACCATATTTTTCCAGCAAACTGTCAATCATTGCTTGGGCATCATCTTCGTTGGCCACGTCGCCAACCAAATTATCAAAAGTAACTCCCTGATCACTTAATTGCTGCTTCACATCATCATCTAAAGCATGGTGCGTATTTAAAACAACTGTCATACCATCTTTTGAAAGCCTTTTGGCAATCGCTAATCCGATCCCCTTTGCGGCACCGGTTACTAATGCAATTTGTTTTGCTTCACTCATTATTTCACCAACTTTACATTTGATCTGACATCATTCAATGTCTTAACACTATCAATATGTAGTGTGTCAACAGTTGATAACGATTTTGCAAACTTCATCAACGTATCACCCGGACCGATTTCAATCATCGTATCACTGCCCAAATTGACTAAGGCTTTGAGGCAATCAATGAAATGGGTCGGATTAACCAACTGATCAACCAGCGTCTGTTTCATATTGGCAACATCAAATTGGGTCATTGTTGTATTACTAATAACAGGAAACTTAAACTCATGAAAGTCAACAGTTTGAATTCGATCAGCTAATAAATCACTTGCTTCTTGCATAAACGGAGTATGAGAAGCAACCGTCATTTTTAACGGAACAACCCGCTTAATCCCATGTTCATGAAGATAAGTGGTTGCTGCGTCCAAACCGGCCTGTGTACCCCCGATAACAATCTGCGAATCGGTATTAAAATTAGCTGGGTAAATATCACCTGCTTGAGCACCAACCCGGCAGGCTTCACGGACTAAATCAGCGTTTGCCTTAAGAACAGCTGCCATTTTACCCGGATGATCTTTTCCTGCTTTATCCATATAGCGAGAACGATCACGAACCAGCTTTAGCGCATCAGCAAACTGAACACCACGAGCAGCTATAATTGCACTATATTCGCCAAGGCTCAATCCAGCAGCGCCCACTGGTGATCCGAATTCTTTTTCAAGAATCCGAAAAATACCGGTACTCATTGCGACAATGGCGACCTGGACATTATTGGGATCATCCATAACCTCTGATTTACTCAAATCCATATTAAGTGCAGCAGAAGCTTCCTCAATGGTTTGACGATAAATTACCTCTTGTTGGTAAAGGTCCTGCCCCATCTCGGGAAATTGTTTTCCCTGACCGCTAAATAAATAACTTAATCTCAAAGTATCAACCTACTTAGTTTGTTGTTTAAAAACGTAATCTACCAAATCACCAACAGTTTCCATACCTTTGTCAGTTTCAGTTTCAATTTCGATATCATAAGTATCTTCAATTTTGTCAACAACTTCGAAGATATCCAAACTGTCAAGATAAAGATCATTCTTGAAATTAGTGTCTTCTTTAATTTTGTCTGCATCAACATCCAATTGGTCCACGATAATATCCTTTACCTTGTTAAATACTTCTTCTTTAGTCATCATTAATTTCCTCCAATATAGTTGTTTGTTTTTAATTTGATTAATTAATTTTCTATGAGCAATATCGTTAATAAGTCAGTAACATGGTTCCAACTGTTAAGCCACCACCGAAGCCACTTAACGCAATTGTATCGCCACGTTTGATAATGTTGTGTTTTACTAGCTGATCCAACAAGATCGGTTCGCTGGCAGCTGCGGTATTCCCAAATTCACCGATGTTAACCGGAAATTTGGTCATTGGCAGCTCGAGTTCATCCGCAATCCGCTCGACAATTCGAACGTTCGCTTGATGAAGGACATAGTGGTCAACATCTGTCGGTGCTAATTTAGCCACCGATAATGCATGGTTAACCGAATCGGGAACATTCTTAACCGCGAATTGATAAACACGCCGACCATTCATCTTAAAGAACGGCTTGAATGGTTGATGATCTGATGAAAATGGTGATGGCTGACCAGTCTTACCAGCCGTTAAATAGCCACCAAGACTGCCAAGGGTTGTCATACTATCTGCAAGATATGACCCATCAGCAGTTGTCTCGTTCGTAACCAAAACCCCACCGGCACCATCACCAAACAAAACGGCAGTGGATCGATCAGACCAATCCAAAAGCTTACTTAACGTTTCACCACCAATTAAAATGGCATTCTTTTTATGATCTGCCATCAGCATTTGCCGAATTAGCTTCAATCCATAAACAAACCCTGAGCAGGCTGCATCAATATCAAACGCCATCGCCTTAGTAGCACCAATGTTTCCTTGCACAGTTGCACTGGTAGAAGGTGTTAAATAATCAGGTGACATGGTTGCAACAACGATCAAATCAATATCGTCAGGCTGCAGTTCGCTTTGAGCAAGTAATTGCTGAGCAACGCTGGTACAAAGTGAGCTTGTAGTTTCAGTAACAGCAATATGCCGACGCTTAATTCCCGTTCGCTTAACGATCCACTCATCAGAGGTGTCCATCATCGTTGAAAGTTCATGATTATCAACAACTCGCTCAGGCACTTGACTCGCCGTAGCTACTATTTTAAAATCTTCAAATTTCATTTTGATGAAACCTCGTCAATAAATTTCTCAACGTTAACCAATGCCTGCCGCATCTTTCGAATATCGGATCCGTCAAATCCCTTTAAGCAACTTTCAACCAACTGGCGATGGAACGCATAGTGGGCACGATAAAGCAATCTGCCCTTACTCGTCAGCCCAAGGTTGATAATCCGACGGTCCTGTTGGTTAATCATTCGAATGATGTAGCCTTTTTTCTCAAGGTTATTAAGATTGGCAGTTAACGTCCCTTTACTTAACTTCAAAACACGTGATACTTCTGAAGTTGTTTTCCGATCATGAAGGCCAATTGTATGAATAAGATGCAATTCTTTTGCAGTGATGTCCTTAAATCGACTCTTTCGAATTTCACTCTCTTCAATTCGCATTATCTGATCATAAATATCTATCAAAGCCTCACTTATGAAATTGTAATCATCTTTAATTTCATCACTCGTCGAATTCATTCATTAAATCTCCTCATTCACTCTCGGTCTAAATCTTTTTATCTGGATTTGGAACAATGAACGTTAAGTCGGCGGAACAAGCCACTTTGTCTTCAACTTTGGCAGCGCATTTAACTTTACCCATGTTGTCACGCTGTTTTTCCATTTCAACATGTAGCTTCAAAACATCACCCGGACGAACAACTTTTCTGAATTTGGCATTATCAATGGCACCAAGGTAAGCTGTCTTGCCACGATATTTTTCCGTCTTGAGAATTAAAATCGAAGCTGCTTGAGCAAGCGACTCGATAATTAATACGCCGGGCATAACTGGATTTCCAGGAAAATGGCCTTGGAAAAATTCCTCGTTAATTGTGACGTTTTTGGTACAAACGATCGATTCACCCGGATTTAATTCATCGACTTTATCCATAAACAAAATTGGATATCGATTGGGAATTAGATCCATAATTTTAGCTGCATCTAATACACTCATTGCTTTCTTCCTTTCGGTTGCAAAACTGATCAAGTATCACGCCAGATTAATTCGACTTTCGAACTAAATTGTCAAAAAAATTTGGTTGATTTCACTTCATCCATGTCCAAATTTTGAACATCTCACATCATAACCTAAAATAGTTTGAAATTCAAACTATTTTGGTTAATGGCGTAATAACCGATAAAACTAAGAACTGAAACTTGAAAGCTAATAATCACGCCAAAGGCGTGTGGTTATTGGCTTTTTTGGCAAAAAAATAAACGCAAGCTCTCCTGCGTTGTATACTTTAGTCGACCAAAACCAAGATACAAAGGAGACTTACGTCATGAATATTATAAGACAAAAAAATACAGAAAACGAGCTTCACAATATTGTTCATCAATTTACTTCCCTCATTGGTCTATCTAAACTCACCAAGTTGGTGAATTATCGCCGGCATTCAGAAATCAGCTTGATGAAGGTCATTGAATGGCTGCTCACGACAAAGTTCCTGGGACGCTCGCTTTATCGAGCCCATGAAACACCTAACTTTACCAGTCGCACCGTCAGAAATAATTTGAACGATGGCCGGATCAATTGGCAACGCTTGATTTGTCAAGTTGGGAGTCATTTAATCAAGCATTTACGACCGTTTATTGACCGCCGGCGGCGGTTAGCATTGATCATTGACGATACACTCTTTTCCCGTGAGTACGCCACCCAAACCGAATTACTAGCGCGAGTCTTTGACCATGACAAACAGTTATATATTAAGGGATACCGGGCTTTAACTTTGGGTTGGAGTGACGCCAATACATTCTTACCGATCAACTTTGCATTAATGTCTTCCAAGAAGCCACAAAACGTCCTTGGAAAATCAGCTAAAACAACCGATCAACGAACAATTGCTGGCCGGAGACGTCGCCAAGCACAGCAAAAAATGAACCTCGTTTCATTGCAACTTGTCAAGCAAGCCCTCGCAAATGGCGTTCTAGCTGACTATGTGTTATTTGATAGCTGGTATAGCTCACCAAAAATGTTCTATGAATTAACCAAGTTGGGATTAAACGGCGTGGGCATGCTTAAACGGTCCAGCAAAATTTACTATCAATATCGCGGACGGCAATATTCAGTTAAAGCATTATACAAGCGACTGCAGGCCTCAAAATATCAACCCAAGCAAGCTTATCAATACAGCTGCTTTGTCGAAGCGCACGTCGGGAACCAAAAATTCAAGCTTCGCTTGGTATTTGTGGCTAATCGGGCCCGTCAAGATGACTACCTAGTACTGGCAACGACTCAGTTAGGCCTTCAGCCACAAGAGATCATTCAACTATACGCCCGAAGATGGCAAATTGAGAATTACTTTAAAGTTGCCAAGCAATACTTGCGGCTCGACAAATCACAAGTTCAAAATTATGACGGGCTTTGTGGCCATTTAGCAAGGATCACCCCCACATACGTGGGGAATACACTAAACGATCCCCGTCATAACAGCATTTATAAATTAGTGAATGCCAGTTTTACATGAGTTTGATTCCTAATTCAAGAGTTATTTGAGCACCAGATAATACATAATATGAGCTGCTTTTAATTTAAAAGTGGTCTTCATAAATAATGGTGCCTACATGCTAATAAAAAATAGCCGCTTTAGCTCCGCAAGCTAGCGGTTGTTTAATATCGTCATATAGCTCGACATAGGAATCCTTGTTCATATGGGCACTCACAGTATAGCATAACAACTGGTTAACGTTGCACGCCTTGATCCACCTGCTTGCTCTTATGTTTTTAAGTTTTGTTGTGCTTATTAGGTAGATTGTAAAATTAATCCGAACGCTGTTCGGACAAAAAAGATCAGCTTCCTTTAAAATGGTGTTTACCACAAACCCATCTTTTAGGAGCTGATCTTTTGTCTAGTATAACCTATTCCGAACGAATTAAAATCGAAACCTTTTGTGAACTAGGGCTGTCCAATATCCAAATGGGCGTTCGGCTGAACCGATCACCGTCAACAATTTCTTATGAATTATCTCGATGTCAACCTTATCAGGCTGAATTAGCACAAACAGATGCCGAATACAAGCGATCACGATGTGGTCGGAAAACTAAGCTGAGCGATGAGTTAAAGCAAAAAATTCTCAACCATTTACGTCTAAGCTGGTCACCAGGAATGATTGCTCACGAATTTAAACTAGCTAATAAATCTATTTATAATTGGCTAAATCAGGGGAGAATTGATTTCTCCTTGAATGATCTACCTGAACATGGCGTACGCCAACGGCGTAACGTTGACCAACGATCCAAATATAATCAATCTTTGGGGCGATCAATTGAACAGCGTCCCATGATGATTAATCAACGTAATCGCATCGGCGATTTTGAACTAGATACAGTCGTTGGTCCTCGTGGGCATAGTAAGGCAGTTTTATTAACTTTAATCGATCGCAAATCACGGTTCCTTTGGGCATACCGGTTAAAAGATCGGACGACAGCGACTGTTAATGAAGCACTAACTAAGTTCCTAACCACTTTTAATGGTCCGGTGCACAGCTTTACTGTGGACCGTGGCACTGAGTTTAGTGGGCTAGTATCACTTGAATCACAATATGGTATTAAGACCTATTACTGCCATGCTTATACTCCAGCTGAACGTGGTAGTAATGAACGCTTTAATCGGAATTTACGTTATTTTTATCCTAAAGGGACTCGTTTTGAGCACATTAGTGCTCAAGATTTAACGACGACGTTACTCTAAATTAACCAGCGACCGCTTAAAATACTCGACTGGCAAACACCGTATCAGGTTATGCTGACAAATTTGTCCAAAAATTCGGATTAAATTTGCAATCTACCATACGCTCTCTTAAAAGTTGTCTCAGGAATCAGCTTACATCCAATATCAAATAATAAAAAATTATGTTACAATTCCACTTAGAAGGGAAGTGTTTATTATGTTAGAAAAAAGCGCAGATTTAGGAGACTACGGTCCAGCACCCTTTGCACCTGATTTAAAATCGGCTGCTTTGGAAAATGAAAATTATCGAACTACTTTGTGGACCGGGGATCATTTTCAAATCACATTAATGGCTATCCCAGCCGGAGGTGGTGATATTGGTATGGAAATTCATCATGGTAATGATCAACTTATTTACTTAGTAGCCGGTATTGGCCACGTTAAAATGGGGAAAGATAAAGATCATTTAACAGTTGATCAGGAAATTCATCCGGGAGAGGCTGTAGTTGTTCCTGATAACACTTGGCATAACGTGATCAACGCTGGAAAACAGACCATGAAGGTCTTCTCTATTTATTCACCGGTCAAGCACCAAAAAGGAACTAATGAAGCCACTAAAGCCGATGCAATTAAGCAGGAGGGCCCTCTGGAGGGTACTGGTGAATAAGACAAATTATTTATCAAAAGATATGATTTATGTCAAGAACTAATGGTATTCTTTGATAAATAATTTGAATTAGAATTTTTTCTGAACTATGCAATTAATAATTTTTTAGTTGCATTTAGCAATCGGGACTTATACAACCGAAAGAGCGGAACATAGTTCCACCCTTTTAATTTCAAAATATGTAAAGAGCTGTTATAAAAATTTTTAGTGGAATTTTTATAACAGCTCTTTATTTTTTACACAAAATAAAGTCTGTAAATCTTTCTAAGACCTATTTCGATATATTCTTAAAAATAATCTACTTATCTCTTTAATTTTTAATTATTCTTAGAACGTTTAGTTAATTTTGACGCATAAATTATAAATGATTATGAATTATTTAAAATAAAGTTCGTTTTGCCTAAAATCATATTTACATTAGCTTAAATTGTGATAAAATTTAGTATGTATTTTAAGGAGGTTTTATAAAATGGTAAAAGATAAATCTCCAAAGAAGCAACATTTGATTCACTATGCAAATGGTCCTTCTTTGGAGGAGATTAATGGATCAATTACAGTTCCAAAAGATCAAGGCTTTTGGAAAACGTTATTTATGTATTCCGGACCCGGTGCTTTAGTTGCGGTAGGCTATATGGATCCTGGTAATTGGTCAACTTCTATTACCGGTGGCCAAAATTTTCAATATTTATTAATGTCCGTAATCTTAATGTCGAGTTTAATTGCCATGTTACTTCAATATATGGCGGCTAAACTGGGCATTGTGTCGCAAATGGACTTAGCTCAAGCTACACGAGCACGAACAAGTAAAAGTTTAGGAATTGTTTTATGGATTTTAACAGAATTTGCAATCATGGCAACTGATATTGCTGAAGTTATTGGGGCCGCGATTGCTTTATATTTGTTATTTCATATTCCATTAGTCTATGCAGTGTTTATTACTGTGTTTGATGTTCTGTTATTGCTATTATTAACTAAAGTCGGTTTCCGCAAAATCGAAGCAATTGTCGTTTGTTTAATTTTAGTAATTTTGTTTGTCTTTGCTTACGAAGTCGCTTTATCACACCCAGATTGGGCTGGCGTTTTCAAGGGATTGATTCCAACTGGTGAAACTTTTGCCGGTTCACCTAATATTGGTGGTCAAAATCCTTTGAGTGGGGCCTTAGGAATTATTGGTGCGACAGTTATGCCCCATAATCTTTATCTGCATTCAGCTATTTCTCAAACACGAAAAGTCGATCATAATGATCAAGATGATATTGCTCGAACAGTGAGATTTTCTACTTGGGACTCTAACATTCAACTTTCATTCGCTTTTGTTGTTAACTCACTGTTATTAATCATGGGAGTCGCTGTGTTTAAAACCGGTGCCGTAAAGGATCCTTCTTTCTTTGGACTCTTTCAAGCATTGTCTGATTCCTCTGTTTTAAGTAACGGTATTTTAATTGCCGTTGCTAAATCTGGTGCTTTGTCAATTTTATTTGCAGTAGCACTATTAGCTTCTGGTCAAAATTCAACGATCACGGGTACTTTAACTGGACAAGTCATCATGGAGGGGTTCATCCACATGAAGATGCCATTATGGTTGCGTCGATTAGTTACCCGTCTAATTTCAGTTATTCCCGTATTAATTTGTGTAGCTATGACTAGTAAAGAAACACCAATTCAACAACATGAGGCACTAAATACCTTAATGAATAATTCCCAAGTCTTTCTAGCCTTTGACTTACCATTTTCAATGTTGCCATTATTAATGATGACTGATAATAACAAGGAAATGGGCGATCGTTTTAAAAATACTCTGTGGGTTAAAATATTAGGATGGTTCTCAGTTATTGCTTTAACTATTTTGAATATGAAGGGATTACCAGATAATATTATAGCTTTCTTCGGTGCCAATCCTTCTGCAAGTCAAGTATCATTAGCTCATATGATTGCTTATCTCATTATTGTTGGCATTGTTGCCTTATTAATTTGGACTGTTGTTGATTTATATAAAAGTCGCAATAAAATGCCTAAACGGTTTGAAACCACTGCGGAACATTATAATGAAAGTGAAGATGTGTAATTTAGAACCTAATAGATTGGAAGGATATTATTATGTCTAATAATTCTCAGCACACAAAATTCCAACGAATTTTAGTGGGTGTAGATGATTCACCAGATGCTCAGCTGGCTTTTCAGTATGCAATTGCTGAAGCTTATCAAGCCAAAGCTTCCTTGATTATCACTTCAATTCTTGAACACGATGATGTTAATGTTTATCAAGCTTTAAATAAAGATTATGTTCATGGAGAACGTAAAGAATTAGTTGAACACCTTGAACATTATCGTAAGTTAGCTTTAGAAGCAGGCGTGGATCAAGTCGATACAGTAGTTGATGAAGGCGATCCTGGAGAAACTATTGTTAAGAATGTTATTCCTGCGGCCAAAGCAGACCTATTAGTAATTGGTTCGTTAGCTAAAAAGGGGCTTAAAAAGTATTTTGGCTCGCAAGCGGCTTATATGGCTAAATATGCTCCGATTTCTGTCATGGTGGTTCGCTAGATTAATAGTTGGTTCTCTTGCTTAGCTAAGCACCCTTAATTATTTTGGGTTAAGAGTGACAATTAATGCACGACAAAGTGTCACTCTCTCAATCCCCTAAAAGACCCCTTCAATTAAGTGTTGAAGGGGTCTTTTAGTGTGTTGGAGGCTCTAGAACATCTGTTTGCTCCTCAACTATTGTTGGTGAATTTAAACAAAAATCATTATTTGGGTTCTGAATTATCGATTTATATTTGCTTGTTTTTTCGTGTCGTTCATGTTAAAAGTTCCTTAGGCTAGTTTATTTTAGTAATATCATTAAACTGTCATTATTCACGATTACTTAACTTGGTAGCGTCAAGAATCTTGTGTAAATGAAATGCCTTCGTACATATAATATGTATCTAACTTAAATAAATGATGCTTCCAAGGTGTCCTGGAGTCCTTTGAACCCTCGGTGGATCCGCTTCAGAGACTTCTCGTTATAAACATTAAACTGAGAAACCAGGAAGCGATCCAGTGAATCTTCCGTTGGAAATTGTTCTTTGTGGTGGGTGGTGCGCTTGAGATGCTTATTAAAGTTCTCAATCAGGTTAGTGGAGTATAGTGATTGCCGGATAGCTGGTGGAAAGTCCATGAAAGTGAGTAAATTCGGCATTTTAAGCAGATCTTTGATTAATTTGGGATAGGTCTGATGCTAGTTGTTGGCGAACTCATTCAGTTTCAGTTCGGCTGCTTCACGGTTGGCGGCCCGATGAACTTGTTTAAAGTCACTGATCACGGCCTTGCGGTCTTTTACGCGAACCTTGTTCATCAGATTCCGCCCAACATGAACCAGGCAACGTTGTCGTTTGGCTTTAGGGAAATGCCGATTCAAGCCTTCATCCAAACCAACTAACCCCCACAAACAACAGCACATCTTTAACGCCCTGCTTGATCAAGGTTCCCAGCAGTTCAGTCCAGATTCCAGTCGATTCCGTTGGCGCCACTTGGTAGTTCAGCACTTCTTTCGTACCATCTGGACGAATGCCAATCGCAATATGAACGGCTTCTTTTTGAACGGTATCCCGCTTTAACGGCAAGTAAGTGGCATCTAAGAAGATGGCCGCATATTGTGAAGCCAGTCGACGTTGCTGGAAAGCTTGAACCTGTTCATTGACGGCTTTAGTCATGTTGGAAACCGTGGCTTTGGAGTAGTGAGCACCGTACATTTTCTCAATGAGTTCGGCAATTTCAGCAGTGGTAATTCCCTTGGTATACAACTGAATGACCGTTGTTTCTAAATTATCACTGTGCCGACCGTAGGCTGGCAAGGTATGATTTTCAAACCGGCCATTGCGATCTCGAGGAATGGTTAAGTTAAGTTGGCCGTACTTCGTATCAAACGAGCGCTCATAACTGCCGTTGCGGTTATTACCAGTGTTAATCCCAGCGTATGAGTAGCGTTCGTAACCCCAAAACTCTGCCAATTCGGTTTGAAGCAGCTGGTTAATCGCAATTTCGAGGTGGTGACGAAAAACTTCGTCCAAATCTTGCTTTTGGGCTAGTGCAGCGATAATTTCTGTGGTAAGTTCATTCATGGGGAATGCCTCCTGTGATGTTTTCTGTGGTTACTAAATATCATAAGGGAAGGCATTCCCTATTTCTATACAATTCAGAAATCTTTTATGCATTTACACAAGATATTTTACGCTCTCGTTTGTACTTTTCACACACTTAAACACACCAAGTTATTGTTCCCATGACAATAGCTTGGCGTGTTTTATTGTTTAAAAATGGCAAATAGAAAGTTTAATTTGATCAGTCTTGAAAACTTGAGCTGCTTTGATTTTTCCAGTACTAAGGTGTCCTCTGTAGGCGCAATTTTGTTAGTTGCTCTTTCCCATTTGTTTATGTGGATGGTTTGAATTTACAGGTCTACGCGACTCACACCGTAGAAAGTTATAATCAGAAGCCAACTTCAAAAATCTATCATGGAATAATAGTAGTATTGACAGCCTCATAATATAGTGTAGAATACTATTTATAAGGTTATCAAGACTATATGGAGGGAAAATGAAAAAAATTGGACTATTAGTCGATTCCGCATCAGATATTCCCGCGGAAATAAAAAATCAAGTAAATGTTGAAGTTGTTCCCTTAGTTGTGACAGCAAACAACCACGAGTATCTGGATCGTGTGACTATTCAACCTCAGGAAGTGTATCAACTAATTGAAGATGGTTATATTCCTAAAACAGCTAGTCCAACTCTTGGACTGGTATCACAATATATCAAAAAATTGCAGCAACGAGGTTATAAAAAAATCATTGCTATTACAATCTCCAGCGGCTTATCAGTTACAAATAAGGTTTTTAAAATAGCTTCTGAAAATGTCAATAACGCAATCATAACAGTTATTGATTCAAAAAGTATTGGTATTGGTAGTGGATTGATTGCAGCATACGCAGAAGACTTAATTAATGCTAATTATGATTACCAAGAAATCACTAAGCGAGTTCAACAGTCCGTGCTAAAAAGTAAAGTCTATTTTTATATTGCAACATTAAAATATCTTAGAATTGGCGGTAGGATTGGCAAAGTGGCTGGGATGGTGGGATCAGTTTTAAATATTAAACCAGTCATATCGTGCGACTCAGATGGCATATATTACCCAGTAGCAAAAGCTCGTTCTGAAAAGAAAGCAATTTCAAGGTTATTAAAGCTGGCTATCGAAGATGCTTCAACAAACGAAAGTTTTAGGCTTGCAGTCGTTCAGGGCAATGACAAAGCGATTTCAAGTCATGTACTAACCGAACTTAGAAATAGCTTTCCAAAACATACCATTTATACTGGTGATGTTTCCCCAGCATTATGTGTACACACAGGCCCAGGGCTAATTGGAATTGCAGTTCAGATTGATTAATATTTCTGTGCAAGGAGGATGACTAAGTTGCCTTTCGCTAAAAATAATTTCCCGAGATTACCGTTATGGAGCGAATTACCAAGCTTCAATTTACATTTGGATCAATTATTAGACATCACCAATTCTTTTGTTGAACCCATGATTGAGGAAAAAATTACCAAGACAATGATGCATAATTATTTTAAAGCAGGGATTATTGAGGCTCCAATCAAGAAGAGATATGCACGAAAACATTTGGCAGGAGCAATTGTGGTCGGTGTATTTAAAAATGTATTCTCACTATCAGAAATAGAGCAAGGATTGCGACTAATTCTTGCGGATACTTCACCTGCAGAAGGCTATGATAACTTTGTAAAAATATTTAATAACCAGAGTTCTCAAGAAACAATAAAAATGCCCCCTGTAGCCAATATTAGTTTAGAACCCACATCTACTATGCTTATACAGTATAGTGCGACTCAATCGGTTTTGTTTTGGTTTTTAGCAAGACGTCTTATTCAGAAAAATCAGGATCTATAGGAAAATTATTACGTATTTTTGTATATGATATTTTAGTTATATAATTTATTTTTTTAATGGAGGGATATTTGTGCTAGACAAAGTGGTTTACAAGGAATTATTCAGTAAAGCATTCGACATAACGATTGAAGTAACTTATTGGAATGGGAAAAAAGAAAAATATGGCGCTGGAGTTCCTGAAATTAAGGTACAATTTAAACACGAAATTCCAATTAAATCGCTAACCAGTCAGCCTACCTTGGTTCTAGGTGAGGCTTATATGAATGGTGACATAGAGATTGATGGAAGTATACAAACATTAATCGCATCGGCTTACCGGAAAAAAGACAGTTTTTTAACTCATAATTCATTCTTAAAACACTTACCCAAAATATCGCATTCTGAAAAAAATAGTGAAAAAGATATTCAAAAACATTATGACATAGGTAACGATTTTTATAAGCTATGGTTAGATGACACAATGACCTATTCTTGTGCTTATTTTGAGAAAGAATCCGACACTTTGAAACAAGCACAATTGAACAAGGTCCGGTATATCTTACGTAAGCTAGCCACTAATCCTGGTCGTAAACTATTGGATATTGGTAGTGGATGGGGAACTTTATTATTCATGGCTGCTGAAGAGTTTGGACTAGATGCAACAGGTATTACCTTGAGCCAAGAACAATATAACTATACACAATCACAAATAAAGGAACGACACTTAGAAAATCAGGTCCACGTAATATTGGAAGACTATCGTGAAGTATCTGGTCAATACGATTACGTAACATCTGTGGGCATGTTTGAACATGTTGGTAAAGAAAACTTAGGACTATATTTTAAAAAGGTTCAAGAATTTTTGGCCCCAGGAGGACAAGCATTGATTCACGGCATTACTGGACAACATGAAGGTGCTGGTGTGGATCCATTTATTAATCAATACATCTTTCCAGGAGGATACATTCCCAATGTTGCTGAAAATATTAAGCACATTATGGATGCCCAATTGCAATTTTCAGATATTGAACCCTTACGACGCCATTACCAAAAAACATTGGAAATCTGGTACCAAAACTATCAGAAGGTTCGGAATCAAGTCATCGAAAAATATGGTGAACGTTTTGATCGAATGTGGAGTCTATACTTACAAGCTTGTGCCGCTTCCTTCGAATCAGGCAATATAGATGTTATTCAGTACTTATTAGTGAATGCACCTAGTGGTACAGGATTGCCGATGAAACGCAATTACATTTATAATTAACTATTACTAGGAAAATTATTCAAATAATGTTCAAAAAAGGGCACCTGTTTAAAAAATGAGTTGTAGTAAACTCCATTTTTTAAATCAGGTGCCCTTCCCTAGTATTAACTTATTTAGAGTAGGAAAAACACTTTCGATAGTAGCTACAGTTTAAAGCGGCAATATCAAAATCATTGTGGTAGTGCTCATAACGTCCCGTATTATCAACACATAATCCATAAATTAAGCTATCCAATATGATCTCCTTTATACTTAAAACCAGTTTTGATTACTTCACCGCTTGTAAAGGTTTGAAATGTTCCATCTATCCTTTTAATGGTTATACCACCATTATCTTCAATCTTCTGAGCAACTCCCTGAATAACTTCTGACCCAGTATTTAAAGAAACCACTTTTCCTAAAACAATCGATTTTTTCCGGTACTCCGCCAATAGTTGGGGGTTCGTATAGTCTAAAAATCCGTTTATAATTGCTTGGATTATTTCGGCAATTAATTGATTGCGGTTAACTGAATTGTCATTATCGATAGCTTGGGCTTTGATTGCCAACTCTTTTGGAAACTTGACAGTTGTTAAATTTATTCCCACACCAACAATGAAAGCTGAGGCCGCCCCCAGTTCAAGATCAAAAATGGACTCCGTAATAATTCCGCCCACCTTATGATAATTTAGATAGATGTCATTTACCCATTTAAACTGAAATTCTTTATTTGGATAAAACTTTTCAAGCACATGGGTGATGCTCACGGCAATCCCAGTTGTTAGTAGTCCGGGTTGAATAACAGTTTGTTGTTGGTTAGGCAGAATAATACTGAGATAAAGGCCTGTAGTCGGTGGTGAATAAAAAGAGCGACCTCGTCTTCCATAACCGTTAGTCTGCTTATCGGCAACAAAAACGGTTGGCCTGGTAATACAGTGCTTACTAGAAAATTGCTTTGCTAAATCTTGGGTTGATGTAACTTCTTTAAAGACATGCAGATTATCTGTTAATTGCTTATGGCTGTAAATATTAATTAAGTCGGCTTCTAAATACGGTGCTGTATGAAGCATGTACCCACGTTTCTTACGACTAACAATTGGATAATCTCGTTTGTTTTTTAAATTATTAATAGCCTTCCAGATGGTTTCACGACTGACTTGAAACTTTTTAGCTAGATAGTCACCAGATACCCACGTATCTAAATTAGTCAAAAGTTCTAACACCACTTTTTCTTGGGTTGATTTATTTTTCATCAAACCACCTCCTAATTAAATAGCGATAAACAATAACTAAAATAAGCTTAAATGCATTGCTTTTCTAATACGGCGAACAATAATAACTGCTAAAGCACTTTTAATAAGATCTCCTGGTATAAATGCTAAGTTTGAAATAAGAGCGGCAATCAGCGTAATGTGAGACTGGTAAGAGAGCCATATAGCACCCACCAAATCAATAAAAATCACTCCGGCTAATAATAAAATGAGCAGTTCAAATATCCAAGACTTATTGTAAATCTGAAAACGATTAATTAATAGACCAATTAGTAATGGCGTAAATAACCAAGCTATAAGATAGCCGCCAGTTGGTCCAATAAAGACAGCCATACCACCATTACCACCAGAAAGTATGGGCATACCGATGAAGGCTAATAATAAAAATAGACATACTGAGATGGTCCCATACCTAGGTCCCAACAACTCACCACTCATCATCACTCCCATGTTTTGTAAAACGATAGGTACTGGAATAAATCCCAACGAAATACCAGGGAAGAAGCCTAATATAATTAAGATTGCTACCATCATTGCAGATAACGTTAATAATCTTGTGGTGTTACTACGTTTCAATATGATCACTCCAAGTATGGATTTTTCAAAAACAGTGTTATTATAGCTATTAGTAACCCATTAGTCAAATAAAGGGTTACTAAAATTCGAATAATGGAAGGGAGACTGCTAATTTTGATTAGTTTGAAAACAGGCGATCTGTTACTTGTTAAAAAAGCACAAAATAAACTGTCAGAGATGATCATTAGAGGCACAAAACAAACGTTTTTAGATCGACCACTAGCTTATTACCATATCGGGATAGTAGAAAAAGAAGGCACTGACTTTTTTGTTCTCCATGCAACCAAAGACCATGGTTGCATTCGTCAACCGTTAGATCTATTTATTTCCGAAGAAGGATTGATTGACGTTTATCGGAAGAGTAGCCCTTTAATAAATCCCCTCAAAATACTAAAACGAGCCAAGTCCATGTTAGAAGCACCATACAATCTGAGCTTCAGATTAGATCAGCCAGGATATTACTGTTCGGACTACGTGGTTAATGCATTTAAAGATGAAAATATATTTCATCTATCCCCAATGGTATTTGGCCCTAACGGCTCTGTTTTGCCTGAATGGCAACAGTATTATGAAAATTTAGACTTGCCGGTACCTAATGGTCAGTTAGGGAGTAGTCCGAACTCACTAATTAGCCAAGGCCATCTCAAATTTATAGGAGCTATCAACAGCTGACTTTTAATACAGACAATTATTTGGCCATTTAGGTGAACGATTACGTGAGTTTAAAACACGATCTTGCTGGATATCCCATATCCCTGATATTAAAAAGACTACAATCTAGATAGCTGGTTAATACGGCTATCTGGATGTAAATAGTTTGCCTTATAATCTTGGAAAAACTATGTTTTATTTTTATCTCAGTGCTCAATAATCGAGTCTACAAGGTAAATAGGAGAGCGTAAAATATCAACGACATCATAACCGGTTCCCATGATTCCGATATACTTCAATCGTGATGTTTTGCTGCTCCATTTCTTGGGTAGGGTAAAGTCCTCGCCTTGCTTGGGTTTCACAATGTAAAACTTTTGTTTATTTATGACAGTTACTTGTGGTGTTTCTAAGAACACCTCGGCAACTTTTTGCGCTTGCTGTTGGTGATTGATTTGTTGCTTAATGGCTGCACTGCCAGTTAATTGTGTTGGGACATCAGCGATCAATTTCACTACGAACTTCTTAATTTGGCTCAAAAAGTTATCCGGGGTGCGTTCTTCGGTACTGATTTGCTGTAACGCTTGCTCCCATTTAGCCGTCATTTCTGGACTAGTTAGCAAGGGTTCGAGTTCAACCGATTTACATAAAGTGATCCCCGCTTCACTGACGTGGAGCTTGTTCTTTTCAGTAACTAAATAGCCGCGCTTCTTTAACACTTCCAGCACATTTGCCCGGGTTGCACTCGTTCCAATGCCTTGCACATCTTTAAGAATCGCTTGGGCTTCTTCATCATCAAGTGTTTTACCGGCCGTCTTCATTGCCGTAATTAAGGTACCTTCGGTAAAGGGTACCGGTGGTGTCGTTTCTTTTTGCGGTGTTTGCAGATTCGCTTGAGCTTGGTCGCCTTGGTGAACGATCGGTAGGGTGGCTGCCTCTTGCTGGTCGGTTTTGTGATCATCAAATAAAGCTTGCCAACCTTGCTTAGTTGGGACCTTACCGGTTGCTTTAAAATTGGCGTCACCAACTTGGGTGATAATGGTGGTTTCCTCGTACTCGTACGGATCAGAAAACATGGCTAATGTGGTTCTTAAAACCAAATCATAGACCTGTTGCTGTAATTTAGGTAAGGCAGCTAATTGATCTTTCGTCGGGACAACTTTTGTCATGATAATGGCGTAGTGTTCTTCAACTTTTTTTCCATTAACATAACGCTTATTTGGCGTGGTATTGGTTAAAGCGACTTGCTTAGAGACTAACCCCAGATACTTCGTCAGATTAGCCACTAAATACTCAAATTCTTCATCAGTGATATAAGCACAATCGGTTCGGAGATAGCTAAGGAACTTAGCTTCGTATAAACTCTGAATGGCGGCTAAGGTTTGGCCGGCACTGGCATGATACCGTTTATTCATGGCACTTTGCAGACTGGATAGTGAGAATAGTTGTGGACTAGCACGCTTTTTGTCTTGTTTTTGGACGTCCTTGATTAAACCGGCCTGCGAGCCTTTCTGAACGCGCTTAGCTTGCATGAATGTTATTAGTCCTGCTTCATCTTTAAATCGCTGATAGGGGTCTAATTTTGCGACAAATTTTTGCTGATTAGCAAGAATTTCAGCATTTAGTTCAAAATAGGGTTCCGGCTTAAAGTTTTTGATTGCCTGGTCTCTTTGATAAACCATATACAAAGTTGGCGTCTGTACTCGACCAATCGAGTACACCCCGCGCACCCCGTTTTGTCTTAATAGCAAGGTGTATAAAGGGCTGCCATTCATTCCAATTAACCAATCGCTAATTTTGTGATTACAAGTGCATGCCCCCATCTTCATGCCGGTTTCGAGTTTGGTGTTGCCGCTGCTTTTTCGTCATTTCCCACTCGGTTTCTTTTAAGCCGCGTTCTTGTTTTTGCCGTTGGTAATCTTCATCACGAGCATATAGAACAGTCATGATCGCGTCACTAAAGGCCGTCTTTAAGTAATAGTCTGGACTAACTGGCTTGTAGTTCAGTGGTTGATAATGTCCGATATTTGCTTTTCTGTACTGGTCGTCCTTGGCTTGTTGCTCTTTTAACTGCATTTGAATTTTCTCGATCTGACTGTTCTTAATCGTCGGATCAGCTTTGCATTCGCCAAAAAAGAGTTGTTTAGTGCCATCATGCTTTAAAACCCGTTGTAAGTGATGATTTTCTAACTGATCTAAGCTAAGCTGTCCCGATAAATAAGCTAGTCCTTGTTGATGTTCTTGGGGACTGAACACCTGTGGTGGATTTGCTTGCCACTGTTCAATTGTTTCAGCCTGACATGGCTTTAAAACAGGATCATAGTACATCACGGCTGTATAGGCTTGTTCCTGTTTAGTCATTGGTAATTCATCTAAATCGCCTTTGGGAAAGGCCCTTTTCAATACTTCATGGTATTGCGTTTTAATGACTTGCTTAACAGCCATGATTGTTCGCAAATCTTTGACTGCGCGAGTAATCTTTTGCTGCTCGGTTGGTGAATACTTTTCTAGTAGACCTTGATCAACGTGTTCTAGACTTTCTAAGCTATCATCATGAATCATCAGCGTATATTTAAGCTCGATTTTGACTTTCTTTTCTTGTTGCATTAATAACTTAAAACCAACGTATGGCCGCTTAGTAAAGGTCAATAATTGTTGGGCCAACAAATCATCACGAATATTCATTAAACGTTCGTTTAATTCACTACCCTTGAAAACTGTTTGTTCGCTATCGGTTTCCTTAATTAATTCTCGTCTTTCAGCTTGCGTGGTCTGTTCAAAATTAAGCTCTGGATAAAGTTTTTTCGTAGTGCGATCAACTACTTTATTTAAGAGTTCATCTGCTTTTTTGAGTGAGCTTTCTTGTTGGTTAATTGTCAATAATTGTTTAGTCACATCTTCACCAACCGCATGTTTAATTAAGGTGCTGTTTTTCCAATTAAATAGCATGCGCCGCTTATCATCTAATTTCTCCAAACTGATATAAGTTTTCAGTTCATGGCTTAACTCTTTAACTACCCGTTTTTCATTAAACGAGAAGTGTTTACTTAGGCTATCTAAATGACCTCTATTGATTACTTTTTCTTGGTTGTTTTTATAGCCAGCTTTGGACTTACGATAGTTCTTAACTTGTTGGTTAAATTCTTTTCTTTCATGCCGCTTACTATTAATTCCCTCATGTTGAGTTGGTGTATCATCTATTCCCTCCTCGATAAATGATTTTTCGCTGATCCGATCGGGAATATTTTTTTGCTCTAAAGCCTGATTTACACTTGCCGCCCAATTGTGCCGCCATTGATTGATTTTTTCTTTTTTATCCCAATCAACTAACCACACCTTTCTTGATCTTGGGAAACGACTATTTCCTGTATAAGTCTTGTTCCCGTTTTCGTCTAATATGTTTTCTCGTTTACTTTTCAATCCCCACGTTCCGTCTGGGTTAAATGGACGGTTAGTTAACATCACATGAGCGTGCGGATTATCTGGGTGATCTCTATGAATTGCCACATCAGCAACCATACCTTCATCAACAAAATTTTCTTGTACATATTTTGTCAATAATTTTTTCTGTTCATCTTCACTTAATTCAACTGGTAGAGCCACGTTAAACTCTTTAGCGTACCGTGAGTTTGCTCGACGGTCTTTTCTTTCAACTTCGTTCCATAATTTCTCTCTATCACTCGCCCATTCTGGCGCATTCTTTGGTGTTAAAATAAAGCTTTCTGGCATAACCGACCGAGCATAAAAATAACTTCGGCCTTCTTTTTGATCGAATAATTTTTCGCCACTTCGATAACTTGCTCCAGCAATTGCGCTTCTTCCTTTTCCAGCACTAATATTACTAAAGCTCATGTGAAAAATTGCCATGTCGGTCACCACCTTTCTTTGGGTTTATGGGTTTGATTTTGTTGTCGCCAACGGCGACTTCTAATACAAGTGTTTATCACAATAACACAACCAACTTTAGTTGTTGTGTGTAAGTGCGCATTGACCTCGTTACACTCAGTCTTCTGATTCTCTTGACTTTAATTTAGTGTATGCCTTCCGCTTCGCTATTTCAAATTTTATACTTTGACTTAACGTTTCTTATATGATATAGTTTCGGTGATTATTTCTAATATGATTGGAGGGATCGTTATGTCTCAAAGTAACTTAGAAAAACAAGAAGCTAAATTAAAAGCCCTCAATCAAAAAATTAAGGACGAAAAAAATAAGATTGAACAACGGCTAGGTAAACAAATCATCAGTCAAGCCAATTTAGATTATGCTAATTTGTCTAACGATCAGATTAAGCTTTTAGCCAAGCAATTTTCTGAATTTTTAAAGGTAAAGTCCGTAGATCATTAGCCATACGAGATGGGGAAATTCCATGTCTAATCAATATGAAAAACTAGTCGAGCAGCAAGCGCGTTTAAAACAAAAAATTGAGCGGGAAGATTTTAAATTACGGCAATCTAAATACTATGAAAATCGGCAAGCCCGCAAAGCCCGTTCTCGCCGACTAATTCAAAAAGGGGCTTTATTAGAAAAGTACTTTCAAGCTAATAACCTATCGGTCGAACAAACCGAAGAACTTTTAAAAACATTTGCCGATTACGTTAATACCCATAAACCGAATAAACTCAAAAACGATCAACCTAATAACTAGGCCGATCGTTTTTATTTTCTGGATCATTTTTGGGCTTGATTTCTGGGTTCTGATCCGCAAAATCTTTTAACTGTTTTTGAATTCTTTTACTAGTTTTGTCTTTAACTGATTTAAGCGCTAAGTTTGCTCTAATTTGTAATCCTTGAATGCCATTGTCATATGTCCACCGTTTAATTTTAGCCATGTCATTAGTTCGATAATAATTGGCAATTAGTTCGTTCCATTGATCCCACTTATCTAACGGCACATTGATTAGGCCTGCACCACCGTCAATCATAATTTTATTAGCACTTAAAGTCGCCGTCCTTTTGTTCCCGTCCCAAAAGATTTGTTGGCGCATATTATGATACATGACAGTCAATGCTTTATCAGTAATCGTCGTTCGTGGATCAGCCAAGATTTTTTGTAAAAAGGATTGTTCTTGTTTTTCGTTAATTAAAGGTGGTTCAAAAAAGTCTTCACTACCTAAATCAACTCCTCCTTTCCCTTGCCGTAATTCTCCCGGTACTAAGGCGTCTTCCGCTGCCACAATCTTGTTGATTTGTTTTTCCATGGTTAACGTTAAAGGGGAATTTTGAGCAGTGATATATTGCCACCCACGCTTTAAATTAACAATCGTCAAAACATCTTCAACAGGTACTCCTGCTACGCTCATACCGTCCATAATAGTTTGTGTTTGTGGCAAAGTGGTATTAACGCCTTCAAAACGAGCATTAGTATGCACTAACTTGGTAAAGTTTGCTCGGGCAAACCGTTGGTTTTCTGCAGCTGTGAATTTATACTTGTCCATATATGTTCGAGTTTTAGCCATATTTTGTGCCTCCTTTCTATTTCAGTCACTGATTATTTGACCTGTCCATGTTAAATCACGAAATGCTTTTCGTTGATAATTTGCTCTTGGCGTTTATCTAAGAGGTAAGTGGGTAACGCGTCAAACAGCTTGCGTTTATCAGGATCTGGATTATATGCCGCTTGTTCCCAAATGTCTTGAATATTGACTGCCCAGGGGTCAGCCAACAATTGATCAATTGTTTCGATTTCTTTGCTGGGTTTGGTCATTTAAAAAGCTCCTATCCCGTTTTTCTAGCTCAGCTATCGTCAATTTGGCCACTCAAGGCACCTATTTTTACTTCTAAGCGATTTTAAAGTAGTTTTAATATAATTATGCATGTAACACTTAAAATGGCTTAAATGAGTCCATATGACGTTTAATTTCAAGAACGCTCATTGTCAGTTTTCTGTTCTTCGGGGTGTTTGGCCGCATATTCTCTAGCCGCTTGTTTATTCCACCAAACGCCAAATAGGTTTTGCATGGTGCCGTACAAGTAGTTTTCCACGTTCTTGATATGCTTTTCATTGCTTCTTAGGGCGTTAAAGTAGCGTCTCAAGGCTTTAGTCATCAAAGATTTTAGTTCTTCATCGTCTAGTGGG